>WRJU01000235.1 GCA_009778425.1 Pseudomonadota bacterium | reverse complement strand
GTGTCATGAGCGCTTCACCGCCTTTGTTCATCTCGCCTTCTCGATGATCCTCATGCGCAGACTGATACGATTTATGAAATGAGTTCTAGCCAAGTATCTGTTTTTCATGCCCAAGACTTTTCGTGACATCGATCCCGCCACTCTGATGCGCCGTGATGCACCCGCAGGCTTCCGGGTGTTTCGCGAAGCAGCCATGAATCTACTCATTCACCAGGACTACGGCGATCACTCACGCAAGGCGGTGATCCAGTTTTTCATCGACGGCATCCAACTATGGAACCCTGGCGATAGTTTTAGCGGAGACGAGCACCTGTTGGATCCGGGTGAAAAGGAAGTGCGCAATCCGTCCATCGCCATGGCCCTGCGCCGCATCGACATGTGCGAGCAGGCTGGTACCGGCCTGCGCATGATGCGCCGCGAATGGCAGGCGCTGGGCCATGCCGTACCTACGCACCACAACGACCGGGCGCGCAAGGCATTCGAACTGTTTCTGCCAGATGAGATGTCGCGAGTCGTCCAAACGGCAGGAGGAGAAATTGCCGACCTGCTCACCCCCCAGTCACCCCCCCAGTCACCCCCCCAGTCGCAGCCTTGCTGGAATTACTCGCCAACGTGGGTGAACTGGGTAATGCCGAGATCCGCGAACATCTGCGGCTCAAGGATCGAGCACATGTGCGCAAGCACTACATCGAGCCAGCGTTCGCGCAAGCTTTGATTGAATACACCCTACCCGAGAAGCCTAACAGTCGGTTGCAGAAATACCGGCTAACCGAAATGGGACAGCGCCTGCAAGCTGCGATGACGCAGCGACGATGATAGTGAGGAATGGTCGATATGCCGTGGAACAGAACATGGAAGCTGGTGTGCTCATCTCTGATGGGCAAATCCCGAGACAGTTGCATGACCATTTGCAAGCTTTGGTCGATACGAAAACGGTGTCACCTGTCTGAACCGTCACCCCATCCAAACTGTAAATTCAGGAAGATCGATTCGCGGCAAGCCTCGACACGGTATCCCATTGCTCGGTAGCCACGCTGTCGTTTGTCCCACATCCGCAACAGGGCCGGATGACCAGTGTCCACGAAGTCGATGATTCGCACGCCAGTTTTGCCAGTGTGCTGTCGGTGCAAGCGACCGACGTATTGCTGCAAGGTGCCTTTCCACGATACTGGCATTGCCAGCACCAGCATATCCAGCGGCGGATGGTCGAAGCCTTCGCCAACCAATTTGCCGGTGGCCAGCAGCACACGCGGTGCGTCCGATGGCAGCGCATCGAGTGCAGCAATCAAGGCTGTACGTTGTTTGCGCGACAGCCGCCCGTGCAACACGAAGGGCTCTGGAATCTTGTTTTGCAGTGTCGTTCGAATGGCATCGAGGTGGTCGGTACGTTCGGTTAGTACCAGTACTTTGTGGCCTTGCTGGAAAGCATTACAGACTTCGGTAGCAATGGCCTCGGTGCGATCCGGGTTGTTGGCGAGATACCGAAACACGTCTTGAATACCCGCCTCGGTTGGCAGATCGACGCGCTCATCACAAAAACGCGGCGTCACGACCAGATCATCCGGTGCTCCCGCAGGCTGCGTCGCCGTGTGACGGATCGGCCCGCACTGCATGAAGATGATCGGTTGCTGTCCATCGCGGCGGATCGGTGTCGCGGTCAGGCCAAGCACGAATTTCGCACGGGCGCGCTTCAAGATGGCGTCGAAGGACGCTGCGCCGACGTGGTGACACTCATCCACGATAATCTGTCCGTAGTTCTCGACCAGTGGATCTACTTCTCCTCGCCGCGACAATGACTGCATCACGGCGATGTCGATCTTACCAGTGGATCGGGACTTACCGCCGCCGATGACGCCGACCCTGTCCTTTCCTACACCCAGGAAGGCTTGCAGGCGTTCCTGCCACTGCTTGAGTAACTCGGTGCGATGCACCAGCACCAAAGTATTCACGCCGCGCCGGGCGATCATCGCGGCGGCAGTAACGGTCTTGCCGAAGGCGGTTGGAGCGCATAGTACACCTACATCGAAGCGCAACATCGCGGCGACGGCAGCCTCCTGATCGGAGCGTAGCGTTCCCGGGAAATCGACAGTAATAGACTCACCGACGAAGCGTTCATCCCGCAGGTCGATGCGGATGGTGTTGTCCGAAAGCAGTTCGTTGACGGCATCGAGGCAGCCGCGCGGCAAGGCGATGTGCAGCGGATAGTTCTCGGCGCAACCGATGACGCGCGGCTTGTCCCATACCGACATCCGCATCGCCTGCGCCCGGTAGAATTCGGGGTTCTGGAACGCGGCCAATCGGGTCAGGCGGTTTGCCAGTACTTGCGGCAACTGCGATTTCTCGAAGTAGATCTGGTTGGCCAGCGTGACGTCCAGGGAGGGTGGCATCTTCCCAGGCAGGCAGCGTTCCGATGCTGCCCGTCGTTTCCATGGCGTAGCCAAATCCTCGTCTTCGATGAAAGTGACATCCAGCGGATGGGCATGGCCGGTTGCCCGCAGGATGGTCGATTCGATGTTATGGGTGGGCATCGGTTTGATAGTGGCAAGAAAGGCCCATTGGTCGGGATAAGGGTGCCATTCGGCATCGACGAACACGCTGAAGCCGTTCTCGCGCGCCTTTTTCTGTAAGGGCAAGGCAATCAGATTGCCGAAGCCGCCCTTGGGCATCGTGTCCTGGTTTGGGAACAACCGATCATAGGATTTTAGTTTCAATTGCCGCGTGCGCATGCAGGTGTGGCTGATGATGGCTGTGCCCAGACGACGGGCATCGCGCGCCAGCACTGCGCTGGTGAAGAAAATCCACGCGTGCGCGCCTTGGCCGGAACGGGAAATTTCCAGCGCAGCGGGCACATCGAGATCAATGCAGGATTGCATGAAGGCGCGGACGTCTTCGCGCCATTCGGCCTCGTCGAAATCCACCGCGAGGAAATGGCAGGTGTCATCCTCCAGCAGCGGATAGACGCCGACCGTGTGATCTCCGGACAAGTGCTTGTAGATGACGGTATCGGTGAGCGGCAGCAGCAGGCGATGGGCACAGTCGCCGCACTTGATGCGTGGCTTCTCGCAAAGACTCACACGCCACTCGTTCGCACAGGCTGGCACGTAGCCGGACTTGCCGGAGGTCTTGCCCTCCCAGCGGACAGGGTAAACATCCGTGCGGCCGCGAAACAACTTGCGGAACAGTGTGACCTTCTCATCGGTAGTGAAGTGCGACGGTTTTGTGACCAACGGGGTGGCTGGTTCGGGTGGCAAGCGCCATGCGATGCCATGCGCGTCCAGAAGCGCGGTTAGGCGGGCATTTTCGGCACGTAGTGCAGCGGCTTCATCAAGCACCGTCGATCTCCGACGCGCGAGTCTTGTCGAGTAGCCAGGTTCGAACCGACGCAGTGGCATTGCGCTGGTTCATACCAATCTCTCCGGATAGAAATGCATTACGTTGGCCGCACGGTCGATCTTGGCATAGAACCAAATCCTGTCACCGATCATCCATTTGGCGTTCCACGCTTCGCGTAGCGCTGTCTGTGGCCTCATCTCAGTTTTGTGATAGCAATCGTAGTTTGCCATTTTTTGCACAAGTTTTTTTAAACCATCATACAACTTCAGGGGGTCAGTTCAGCTTTTTGCCAGACACAATATGGCCGGGTACCCGCTCCCGCGACCCATCATCACCACTACTCAGCGATCACAAGCTGTTGCACATTCCTGCGCCTTGTTTGTCCATCAGCTGGAAGCGAAAGGCATTGGTTTTCGGTCGCTGACGGAATCCATCGACACCACGACATCGGGCGGACGATTGATCTTTCATGTGTTCGGCGCACTGGGGCAGTTCGAGCGGGATCTGATCCGGGAAAGAACCAAGGCTGGGTTGGTTGCTGCCGCTGTTCGCGGAAGGAAGGGCGGAAGAAAGCCCGTCGTCACCAATGAGAAGCTGGAGCGCGCACGCTGCCATATTGCCAAAGGCTTGTCGGTGCGCGAGGCAGCGGGGCGATTGAAGGTTGGCAAGACGGCTTTGTATGCAGCCCTCCAGACGGCTACCGCCTGAACAGGAGTCAGCACCATGCTCCGTTCAGGCAAAAAAATGCGATTTACCCGTAGCGAGATCGCCGAATTCCGAAGAATTGGGATCGACCTCGCCGGTGTAAAAACCCAGGCCGATTGGGAAGCGGCGTTCCGCTTGTGGGTAGACACGCTTGAAGCGGAACGCCCCGACCTGCTGGAAAAGTTTTACCGTGCCCTTGAGAAGGCGAAGGGGCTTGAACCCGATCAAGATTCGTTCTGATCGGCGCACTGCGCGAGTGGTTGTTTCTGCGCATGACGGCGTATGGCAACCGGCTTGCCCAAGTAGGCAGACGCAGCCCTCATGCGGTTGTGCCCGGCCAGCTTCGAGGCCGAGAGCCGGGCGGCAATATCCTTCTCCCTTGATACGGGGTTCCCGCCACGCACCGGCGGCGGCTCCCCGGCCTGTTGCTGGTAATGCTCAATCATCGCCTCATGGCGTAGCCCATGTACGCTCACTCCTGAGAGCCTTTTCGTGGTACCGAATTTCTTCATCACGTAATCGAAACGGTACATGTTCTGGAGCAGGCTGTAACCCGGTTGACCCATATGCGCATCCGCGTCGCCTGCTACCGCCTGCGCATAGGCCAGTGCGTTTTTCCGTTCCAGGGTATTCAGGGGAATGAACCTCTGTCTCCCGCCTTTCGCCCCGGCCTTGATGGAGATGTACTCGTCGGCCTGCCGTTCCAGCGGGTCAAGCCCCGTCGCTTCAAACGGCACGACACAACGGTGCGGGCGGAACATGATAGATTCCTTGCGCCGCAGCCCAAAATGGCGGATCAGTTTTAATGATGCCCCGACGTAACGGTCAAAGGCGCAGACCTTTTCGATCAATCCGTCAATGTCGATGCCCGCCGCTGACCAGCTCTTGTCGGATTGCGCGACTTCACTTCTCCTGTATTCCGAAGGTTTCATGCCGAAGTACGCCGGGGACTGGATAAGCCCTGCCTTGCCGAGCCACAAAGCCAAGCCACGCAGGAAACTGAGATAAGTCTGTACAGTAGCTGGAGCCAGTTTCTCCCGCTGCCAGACCTTGACTATTGCGCGGATGTGCCGGACAGCGAGGTTACGCGGATCGGGCAAGGTCTTGAAACCGGCTTTTGCGGACAGATCGCGGAAGAAGCGCCGCAGGAACTGGGCGCGCTCCCGGCGGGTTTTGAATGAGACGGTCTTTTTAAACGCCGTATGTTGGGTGTTGAAGTGGTTGATGAGCATTTCCAGCACACACATTGGGTCAACCTCACCCGGACGGTAACGGCCAAGGATGCCCGTCAAAAAATATTCATCCTTGTCCGGTCGGCGGACGGGTTGCGGGTTCAGGCTGCCGGAAATGCGCCCGGCGGGGCGATAGTTGAAGCGCGTCATGATGAATCTTCCTCAATAGGCCATGCACCGTCCTGACGGCGCACAGCAAGCAGTTCAGAGAAACCCTTTGTCCATCGGCAGGGGCGGGTCTCGAAACCCCCGGCGTGTGTGATCGAAATTTGAGCGTGGCGCGCGATCACGGACGCGCCACGCCTGTCCAAAATTCGCCGGTGGTGCGTAACGCTCCCCGTGCTCGTCGGCATTAAAAATAGAAAATTGATCCGTCCGCGTTGGCATTTCGGCCGTAGCGGGTTTGGAGATACCGGCTGGGCGGTATCGGTTGCGCAAAGAAAAACGCTCTTCAATGGATCAGACATGATGAAACCTCCAGGACTCCCCCCAGACGAGCGGGATGAGGCAATCCCGGCAAGCACCGTTTCACAGAAACGCCCCCTTGAAAAGTCACTCCCCAGTGTGACTGTAGAAAGAGTTTTCAGTCTGAGGGAGATGACATGTTTGGAAAACGTTTTGGGTTCATTCACGGATGGGTCGTGGGTATCCAGGCCAGCACGAAACACGAAGAGTGTTTGTTAACGGTTCGCCTTGGCAATGCGCGGACGATCATGTTGACCGTGCAAAAGCCAGACTGGCTCCTGAAGTCAGGCAACGAGATTAGCGTCGCCGTTAAAAACAGCAACCCCACGCACGCTGTGGCGCTGGTCGATCATTCGGCGGGTGATGGGGCGATTCTGCCTTGCTCAGACCATCACCGATATTGGGAAGATGCCGTTATCGCAGCGGTCTTGCTGGCGATGACCCTGGTTGTTTCGGGCTGGAACGGGTTGCCAGTGTACGCCCTGCTGCTCGTGCTCTATGGGCTGGCGAGAGTCTGGCTTCCTGAAGCGATCCGCCGACGGGATGCAACCACGGTCAGTTACTTGATCGACGAAGACTACCGCCGTTGGCGCGAAGCGCGTGATGGGGAAGCGTCACTGACCGAGGCTTGAAACGCGAAAATGCCGTGAGAGGCTGGACTGGTCATTAACTCCACAGAGGGAAGAATCATGTCCAGGCTTCAAGCGGTTCATGGGCGCATCATCGAGTTGCGCCGCCATGTCAATGTCCATCTCAGCCACCGTCGCCCCTTCGCGCCCAGTGAGCGTTACGAGCTATGGATTCGGGTGAAGGGCGGCGGCGAGCGGCAATACATCATCCACTCCCGAACCATGCCCGCCCGACGCGGGCATGAGGTGAGCCTGATCGTTACAGGAAGGGAAGCAGCAGAAGTTCTGGGGCTGGTCAATGTGTCTGCACCGTGTGACGCCAACTACATCCGCACCGACCCGCCCAGTTTGCTGCGAGGGCGGGATGCGCTGGTGGTGCTGGCACTCAGTGTGGCCCTGATGGTGAAGTGGGGAGGAATCGGCGCGGTGCTGTGCGTCCCGGCAGGGGTTATCTATCTCATCGGAGCCACCATCGTGCGGGCGATTGTACGGTGCAGGCGAGCAGCACTGGTGGATCAAGCCATCAAACAGGAAACACGGCGAATCAACGAGGTCGTCAAACAGGTTGTTTGACAAAGACTGGCAGAGACGATAACTTCCGCGCCAAGGTCTTGGGTGTATTTCTGAAACGGAAGAAACAGAAACCGCTCAACTACACCGATTTAGCGGAGATGTTCGAATCCCTCTCCCGCACTCCTTAGCCTTTGATGACTGCTGCCAAATACGGCGGCCACTATACGGCATTATTGGTACAATCGGCAGCTACCGGATTACGAATCCAAAAGCAAGGAGCCCCCATATGGAACATATCGAAACCCTGAGCCACTCGCAGACTCGGACGCTGGCAGCGAACCGGCTCATCCGCAATACCTACACCCTGCTTGCGCTGACATTGGCTTTCTCGGCTGTGATGGCTGGCGTGTCGATGTCCTTCCAACTTCCGTTCTTCAACCCGATCGTTTTCCTGCTCGTATATTTTGGGCTGCTGTTTTTGACCACCAAATTCCGTAACAGCGGTATGGGTATCGTGTGCGTATTTGCGCTCACCGGCTTCTTGGGGATGACCCTGGGGCCGATCCTGTCGTTTTACCTTGCCACGCCACACGGTTCCCAACTGGTCATGCAGGCGCTGGGTGCGACCGCGTTCATCTTTTTTGCGCTTTCCGCCTACGCGCTCATCAGCCGCAAGGATTTCTCCTTCATGGGCGGATTCCTCTTCGTAGGCGTACTGGTGGCGTTCCTTGCTGGGCTGGCGGCACTTTTCTTCAACCTGCCCACGCTGTCGCTGGCGGTATCGGCAGCTTTCGTTCTGCTCTCCTCGGGCATCATCCTCTACCAGACCAGCGCGATCGTAAACGGCGGTGAAACCAATTACATCATGGCTACCGTGACGCTCTACGTGTCGCTCTACAACCTTTTCCTGAGCCTGTTGCGCCTGTTGAGCGTGTTCAGCGGCGACGACTGATCCTCAAAGTCGGACGATTTCTCTAAAAGGGTCGGGTTCTGTGTGGAACCCGACCCTTTTTGCGTTTTTTGATGGCGTAGTGACCAAAAATCATGAAAAAAGTAAAATGTCTTCGCCGAAAATGGCGCAACTATGCTTTTACATAGTTTGGTCATGAAAAAATCCTCTTGGAGAGGCTCATGTCGCTGAAGCAGCGTTTGTTCATCTTTAACGCAGTCTTGTTGATGATAGTGCTTGGGGTGCTGTCAGGAATCGCGTACTGGCAAATGCACATGGAAATCGTCGACGGTGTCCGCCAGGAGATCAAAACAGCCGCCAACAGCAACCGCAACGTCATGGCGCACTGGATCGCGCAACGGCGTGCTGCAATAGAAGCCGTTGCGGCAATGCTGCCTCTCGCCGATGACCCCATCCCTTTTCTGCAAGCCGGAAGAGATGCGGGAAACTTCTTTCAGACATACGTCGGCACTGAAGACAAGCGTATGGTCTATCATCTGGTGGAAAAAAAGCCGTTCCCTGATTACGATCCGACGGCGCGCCCTTGGTATAAACAGGCCAGCGAAGAGAAAGGCACGGTTATCACGCCGCCATATATCCTCGCGACAACAAACTCTCTTGGCATTACCGTGGCATACCCGGTAGCTTCCCAGGTGCCGGGCGTCGTTGGCGGTGACATCTCGCTGGAAGAAATCATCCAACTTGTCAACGCGATTGAACTGCGTGGCCAAGGCTATGCTCTTCTCTCCACCCGCGACGGGATCATCGTCGCGCATCCAACCCCACATTCGGAGCTGAAGCCTGTCGCGGAAGTCATGCCCGGATTCGATGTCTCGATCCTGAAAACGGCGGACGACAGGATCAATGTGCACGAATTCAACATCGAAGATGTTCCGAAGTACGTGGCTGCCTTGCCGATTCCCGGCGCGGACTGGGTGCTTTGCATCGTAGTCGACAAGGCCAGCGTATTGTCGCCACTACGTTCCCTGCTTTGGGGGCTTGTGTTCGTGGGTCTGGCCATCGCGGCGATTGGCGCGCCGGTCATCAATCTGGTCTTGTCGAAGTTGCTGCGCCCACAATGAAAATAAAGCGACAGGCAAACAATATCCGCCACTTTAATGATAAAAGCATTTAAATGAGCCGATCGAAGACGGCGGCGCGGATGCTGCTCTTACCGTAACGACAGAACACACCGCTACATGAACCGCAATTAGCCGCCTACATTGCTGGTTGGCGAAAATGTTTCCTTGATTTCCTCCAGGCTCGGCAATCTGTTGACGTGATACTCGACCAATCTCAGGTTTGCGGCCTCAAGGGCTGCGCTCTTGAATTCGTCGTTCTTTCGCCTGTTCGGGCGAGCATGTGTTCCGTCTTGTAGCTCTATGGCAGCCATAACGCTGAAATCCTTCCTGCATATAAGAAAATCCATGCTTTTCATGAGGATTCTGTTCAGCGCGGCGCGCCTTCCCTCACGGGTTGTTGTGACCGCCAGAAAACTGCTCATTTGGACTTGAGCCAGAACGATGCAGTCCGGCAAAGCCGCACTGATGCGGTGAAACAGGATTTGTTCAGGTTGCGTCAAGACCGCTTTCGCCTTGTACAGCAAGGGTGTCCTGGCCTTCGAGGCAACAAGAATAGTTGCAACGATGATCAAAAGGGCGAGAAGAAGCACGAGCTTTATTGCCATGAATTACCCCCTTTTTTACTCAGATTTACTGATGGTGCGCTGCGATAGCAATACGTTGGTGAGAATGATTTCACATTTACGCAAAATGTGGCAAATAATTATTATATAAGCATAGTTTGATGTTGTTTGATACTGTGTAATGTTGCTTGACATGATGTATTCGATGAATTTCTCTGCCGTGATGGTGGTGGGTTTCGTGCTCATTTCTCACCCCCTTTCTTTCCTAGCAGATGCGCCCATAGTGCACCGGCAGCGTCGTCGGCAATGTCCTTCCCAATGTTGGACAAGTGATTGACTTCGGTTTTGTTGCCACTATCGTTCATTATCTTGATGACGGCAAAAAGGGCATAGAGCTTGTTGAAGACTGCCGCGCCGTATTCGATGGCGTTTTTTGAGGTTTGGATGGGAATCCGTGTTTGACCATTCATGATCGTTGCGTTTTTCGCTTCCTCGCTGCAAAACGGGGTGGCGAGCCGTACAGTTTTGGCTTGAAAAAAGATACTATCGGCAATATCATGTAGAAATGAACGCCGCTGCAAAAACGCTCGATGCGATGCGCGCGAACCCGAGGGACTGGCAGGTTGGGAACCTGTGCACCGTCGCCAAGCAATACGGCATCACATGGCGGCAGAAAGGGACGAGCCATTGCGTTTTCGTGTGGTCTGACGGGCGCAGCCTACCTGTGCCCGCAAACAGACCTGTAAAGCCTGTCTATGTGCGGATGTTCGTCAAAATGTTGGAGGAAGGGCAATGAGAAACCTTGACGATTACCCCTTTGAAATTCGCCCACTCTCCGAAGATGAGGGCGGCGGCTTCCTGGTGAGCTATCCAGATTTCAACGTCTGCATTTCAGACGGGGAAACAATTGACGAGGCTATCGCCAATGGGCGCGATGCCTTGAAAGAGACTATTGACGCGCTCGAATCTTCCGGGCTTCCCGTGCCAGCGCCAAACAGCGGCGGCGTGGCATCCGGCAAGTTCATTGCCCGTGTCCCCAAAAGCCTTCACGCTGCCCTGGCCGCACGAGCGAAGTCCGAAGGGGTCTCCCTTAACGCGCTGGTTCTCACATTCCTTGCGGCAGGGATAGGGAAAACCATTCATGCTGCATGATCAAAATGAAACTGAGAAAGCAAGCCTTTGGCGAGGATTACTACAACCGTGACATTGACGTATTCGGCGGCGGCGTCAATGAGAAAAGAAAGATCAAGCGGATGGCAAACAAGGCGCGCCGCCGTGACGACAAAAACATTCAAAACGAACAGGCCGAAAATGGTGGCGCGGATTCAGGTCTCACCGTGTCGCCAAAACACGCCGCCATGTGATGCCCCTCCGTGCTGTCTACGCACGGAGGGAAACTACATCAGCCCCGCCACGCTCGCACTGCTCTAGCATATCTGCCCACCGTTGCAAGGCGTCCCTGCGTTCATCAAAGAAATCATGACGGTTGTAGATACCCTCCACGCCCTTTACAGCATGGTTCAGGCAGCGTTCGGCAACGTAGGGCGTTACCCCCAAGGCGGCAAGGTGAGTGCGCGCTGTGCGCCGGAAGTCGTGCACAGTGGAGTCTTCTATCCCTCGCATCCGCAAGGCTCAATACTTTGTAGCTACCCAAGGCCATCACGCGCGCCTTGCCACCCATGCGGTAACGGAACGTCCAACTTGGCACGGTATCCGATTGACGGAACCGCAAATACAGCCCGCCGCCGTCGCTTTTTCCCTCGAACCGCTCGCTAGCCTTGATCCATCCCCGGATTTGAATGTCTGTCAGCTTTCCCATGTCGTCCTCATGTTCCCGCAGTAGTGTGTGTACCCATAAAACTGTTGGTAACTTGCCTTGGGTACACGCTTGGGTACACATGGGTATTGCGCTTATGTGATACGACATGCAACGGTAAGACATGATAAAAGCCGCATGGTTAGCGGCTTTCGTTGTTTTGGTGATACGGGGTGACACGGCCTGAAACACTATTCGATGTTCTGCACCTGCTCCCGAATCTGCTCGATCTGCACTTTCATCTCCATCGCAATCCCGGTGATGTCGGGAGCCGAAGATTTTGAGGCGAGGGTGTTGGCTTCGCGGTTGAGTTCCTGCATGAGGAAGTCGAGCCGTTTGCCCGCTGCGCCGCCTGCGGCAAGGATGCGCTCGATCTCGTCCAAGTGTGCCAAGAGGCGGGAAAGTTCTTCGGCAACGTCGATGCGGGCAGCGTAGAGGACGGCTTCCTGGACGATGCGCTCTTCGTCGGCAGTGGTGAGCACTTCCTGCAGGCGGCGGGTGAGACGGGCGCGGTATTCTTCGACGATGGCGGGAATCCGGGGCGCGGCGGCGGCGGTGAGTTCGCGCATTTTGACGATTCGCTCGCGGATCATCGCCGCCAGTTTCTCGCCTTCGCGTCGGCGCGTGGCCAGGAGTTCGTCGAGCGCGACGCTGGCAAGTCTGTTGATGACCGGCTGTAATTGCTCAAACTCCAGGCTGTCGTCGGCAAGCATGCCCGGCCAGTGTAGCAATTCGGCCACAGATAACGGACAGGCATCGGGAAATTGCCCTAGCACGATGGTTTCAGTGGCCGCCAGACGGGCGAGCAGGGCGGCATTGGGCGTGAGCGCGCGTGGCACGCCAACAAGCGTTTGCAGGTTGAGCCGACATTCAACCTTTCCGCGTGTAAGCCGGGCGGCAATCAGTTCGCGCAGGCCCGGTTCGGCGGCGCGAAGATCGTCCGCAATACGAAAACTCAAGTCAAGATAGCGCGAATTAACACTGCGCAATTCAATATGAATACCGGTTCCGTCGAGTTCCTGACTCTGCGTTGCAAAGCCGGTCATGCTGTAAATCATGGAAAGACCCCCAAAGATGTGCCGGGAATCGGCTGCAATCGGCTAAACTGCCAACTCTAATCAGAACATTTTTACATACAAGTCCAGTCCTGACGTTCACAAGATGCCGTCTCAAGCAAACTGTGCCCTGCCCGCCGGGTTCCAACTCGACCGGTATCGTATCGAGCGTCAGCTTTCGTTAGGCGGTTTTTCCATCGTGTACCTGGCCTACGATACCGATGGTACGCCGGTGGCCATCAAGGAATATCTGCCCAATTCACTGGCCTTGCGTAAAACGGGCGAAATCGAGCCACGAGTGCCGGATGACAATCTTCCGGCCTTTCGCTATGGGATGAAGTGTTTTTTCGAGGAAGGCCGCTCGCTCGCCCGGCTGATGCACCCGAACGTCGTCAGGGTGCTGAACTTTTTCCGCGCCAACAGTACCGTCTACATGGTGATGCAGTTCGAGCGGGGGCGTACCCTGCATGAATATATCCAGCACCATCGCAACCAGGTGTCCGAACGGTTCATCCGTAACATATTTATCCGCCTGCTCAACGGATTGCGCGAGGTGCACGCCCATAAGCTGCTGCATCTGGACATCAAACCATCAAATATTTACCTGCGCGCCGACGGTACACCGGTTCTGCTTGATTTCGGCGCGGCGCGGCAGACGCTCGCGCAGGAGCAGGCCATGCTCAAACCGATGTACACCCCTGGTTTTGCTTCGCCGGAGCATTACGCCGACCGCGAGCGGCTTGGGCCGTGGAGCGATATTTACAGCGTGGGGGCAAGCATTCATGCCTGTGTCGCCGGTTCTGCCCCGCCGCGTTCGGATGAACGGGTTAAAAAAGATTTGTTCCTTTCATTGACCAAAACCCATGCCGGAAAGTATTCCGAGCAGCTTCTCGAATTGGTCGATTGGTGTTTGATGCTCGATCCGCTGGAACGCCCGCAAAGTGTCTACACATTGCAAAAAGAATTAAGTCAAAAACCGCCACGCACGGAACCCGCGCCAAAAAGCCGGTTCAACAGCCTCTTGTCGAAAATCAAATCGTCGATCGGCAAGGGCTGAGGGAAATCATCGTGAAATTTACTATTTTTCAGGAAAGCCGCATCGGCAAGCGCAAAACCAATCAGGATCGCATTGCGCATTGCTATTCGCGCGATTCGCTGCTGATGGTTCTGGCCGATGGCATGGGCGGACACCTGCATGGCGAGGTTGCCGCGCATATCGCCGTGCAATACCTGACGCATGTTTTCCAGCGCGAAGCTCAGCCCACGCTGGCTGATCCGGGGATGTTCCTGTCGCGTGAAATCATTCAGGCTCATCACGCCATTATCGACTACTCCATTGAAAAGGGTTTGCGCGAAGCCCCGCGCACCACGCTCGTGGCCTGTATCGTTCAGGGCGGGTTTGCCCATTGGGCGCACGCGGGCGATTCACGCCTGTACCTGCTGCGCAACGGGCGCATCCATATTCAGACGCACGACCACTCGCGGGTGCAGTTGATGGTGGATCAGGGATTGCTCGACGTGCGCAGCGCCGCCGTTCATCCGAACCGGAACCGTGTCTATTCCTGCCTGGGCGGAACCCATGTGCCGCAAGTCGAATTCTCGCGCCGCACACCATTGCAAACCGGGGATGTCCTGGCGCTTTGCACGGATGGCGTCTGGGGGCCGTTGGGCAACGACGGTGTGCTGCATGGACTGTCCCAGGAAAGCCCGATGATTTCGGTTCCCAACCTGCTTTCCGACGCCGAGTCCCTCGCCGGGGATCGTTGCGATAACCTGTCCCTGATTGCGATGATCTGGCGCGAAGGCGAGGACGACAACCTTGATCTGACCCACATCGTTTCGACGCAGACCATGGCCATGACGACATTCACGACCCGAATGGATTCGTTCCAGCGGGTTCACCCCGCGCAGAGAGACATGGAACTCTCCGATGACGAAATCGAACAGGCTATCCGGGAAATCAACACCGCAATCCAGAAATTCAGTAAATGAACACGCCACAAACTCTCCAGCGTTCCGGCTCGCGCGCGCCGGACGAACTTCGCCCCATCCGTTTTACGCGTGGATATACCCGTCACGCCGAAGGTTCGGTACTGGTCGAATTCGGCGATACCAGGGTGCTTGTCACGGCCAGCGTCGAAGAAGGCGTACCCGGATTTCTCAGGGGGCGCGGGCAGGGATGGCTTACCGCCGAGTACGGCATGCTGCCCAGGTCTACCCACACCCGCAGCGCGCGTGAGGCCGCCAAAGGCAAGCAAAGCGGGCGCACTCAGGAAATTCAGCGCCTGATCGGGCGCAGCTTGCGTGCGGTCGTCGACCTCGCTGCGCTTGGCGAGCGCCAGGTCATTATCGATTGCGACGTGCTCCAGGCCGACGGCGGAACCCGCACCGCGTCCATCTCCGGCGCCTGTGTGGCGGTGCACGACGCGCTTGCCCGGATGGTGGCCGACGGTCGGCTTGCCGTCCATCCGCAGCGTGAGTTGCTCGCGGCGGTATCGGTCGGCATTGTCCAGGGCGTACCCATGCTCGATCTCGATTACACCGAGGACTCTGCCTGCGACACCGATATGAATGTGGTGATGACCGCTTCCGGCGGATTCGTCGAAGTGCAGGGAACTGCGGAGGGACAGGCGTTTTCGCGGCCTGAACTCGATTCCCTGCTCGATCTGGCCGCCCACGGCATCGACCGGATCGTTGCCTGTCAGCGCGCAGCGCTTGCCACGGCCCTGCCATGAGCCAGAAACTTGTACTGGCGAGCAATAACGCCAAAAAAGCCTCCGAGATGCAAACCCTGCTTGCGCCGCTCGGGCTGGAAATCATTCCACAAGCCCGGCTTGGCGTGGATGAAGCCGAAGAACCCTATTTCACCTTCATCGAAAACGCGCTTGCCAAGGCGCACCATGCCGCTGCCGTTACCGGCCTGCCCGCCATTGCGGACGATTCCGGTCTGTGCGTCGCGGCGCTTGGCGGCGCGCCTGGGGTGCATTCGGCGCGTTTCGCCGGGGAACCCAAATCCGATGAGCGCAACAATCAGTTTTTGCTCGAACGCTTGTCGAAC
>WRJU01000234.1 GCA_009778425.1 Pseudomonadota bacterium | reverse complement strand
GCCGTTGACGCGGTTGCGTTCCTGCGCGCGCGCGGCGAGCGAGAGCACTTCGTCCCATCGCGCAAGCGCCTTGGGCAATTTGGCGCAGACGGAGCGCATTGCGGCGTCGCCGTGGCCGAAACGGGCTGTCAGCATGGAACGGTCGTCATGCAGGTGTTGCAACTGGCGGTAACGCTCGTTTTTTTCCTTCGTGATCGAGGAGAGACCGTCCGTGTCTCCGGAGATGAGCACGGTTTCTTCGCGTTCGAGCAAATCGAGGAATTTTTTGAGTTGGCTGGATTCGGCTTCGAGCAGAAGAGCGATGCGCTGAAGTTCCTGGGGGTTGGGAGTGTTGTGCATGGCCGTACTGAAAACAGGTGTTGAGACAGGTTCACCCAAGCATTCTTCGTGCCATGATTTCCGTTGCAGCTGGATGTAAAAGACATAAAATTGGCGGAGATTGCGTTATTGGCTCGCAATCCCCGCCGCCGGACGTGGTTTATTTTTTATCAGCCGCGCCCGACTTTCGAGTCGAACATCTGCCGGACTTCGTCAATGAGTCCGTCAGCAATACGGTTGGCGTCAACCTTGAAACGGCCTTCGCGGATGGCTTGCTTGATTTCTTCGACGCGAGCGCGATCTACCGTCGGTGTTTCCGCCAAGGCAGCCTCGGCTTTTTGCAGGGTGGAAGCGAGTGACGATAATTGCACCTGTTCCCCGTTGTTTGCAATGGGCGCGGAGCTTGGGCGTAGCCGTGCTTCAGTGGTGGGAGGTGGGCCGATAGGTTTGCCAAGGCTTTCGACTTTCATTGTGGGAACTCCGGGAAATAAGGGCCTGCGCTTTGAAGGCTTCTGCTTGTTTGCTACGGCATGGCATCACGGAACTTTAGCAGATTTTAGAAAAATACCTTTGGCAAGGCTCAAAGAGGAGTATTGCCGCGCGACGCCGGGAAGACGTTATGGGTTGATCTCTATAGTCCCATCATGGAGCGCCGTGCCGGTAACGACTTGATTGTTCGGCAGACGTACCCGAACCGTTTCGCCCGGCGCGGCGGAATTGAGGGCGCGTCCGGTATTGGAAACCCGGAAGGCTGCGCCCTGGCTGAAAACGGTGACTTTGCTGCCTTGCCGCACGGCTTCCGGTGTACGCAGCATGCGGGCCTGGAGGGGTGTGCCCTGGGCGAGCGAGCGCCGGGTGGGGCGTCCCGTGGCCAGGCTGGCATCGGTGAGCACATCGTCAGGCAGGGCGGCAATATCTCCGCGCCGGTGTTCAAGGTCGGCAGGGCCGAGGGTTTGTCCGGCGGGCAGGGGGCGGGCGGCAACGAGGTAGGCATCGACGACTTTTACGCGCGCCTGAAGATAGACCGTCCAGGCCGCCGGAGATTCGCAACGCACGCCAACGCTGAACGCGCCCCAGGCGCGGGCCGGGCCGGGCAGAAAGGCAATCGGCACAGGGCAGGGCGGCAAACGGTTGCCGGGGTCGAGCGGGCTGATTTCGATGCCGATTTCGCCGGAAAGCCCCCGCGTCTTTTCTTCAATGAGCGCACGGGCTGCCGCTTCGACCGGGGCGGATGTTTGCTGTGCGATAGCGCTGGCCGCAGCAAAGAATAGGGCGGAAACCATGATGAGGTTTACGGGATGGCCGATCATTTTGTTTTGTCCTGCATGGACGAGATTTGCGGCAAAAATGAATGAAAGCATGTCTGGACGGAATTGCAACACGACCGATGAGCGCTTGCAAGAGCCGTGCGAATCGGGAGCTTCTGTGATATTCGTGCCAGTTCTGGTATTTGTATATATTTGAGTCACCCCTGCCTGAAAGGCAGGGGATTCCTCGATACGGTCTTGGGGAGCCTCAAACTCCCAGTTATGCTTTGTCTCGCTTGACTCCGCCATAAATGGCGGAGATTGCGCGAGACCCGTGTTCAATACAGCAAGTTATATTTTGCTGATACGGCAAGAATATCGCTTTCCATGCGGAAATTTCTGCCGTGCCGCAACGTGTTTTTGCATGTTCTATTTTAATAAACTGATACTGATTTACCTGTCTTATCCGGGTAACACACCATGAATAATGGGCGTATCATCGCCGTCATGGTGGCAAAAAGTGCCTCACAGAAAAAACTGGCACGAAAACTGCAATGTGAGGTCAGGGCATGGGGGAGACAATGAAAAATTTGCTCGATAAGGATTTGCAGGTTCATCAAACGGCGCTGAATCTTCAGGCGTACCGGCAACAGTTGTTGGCCTCGAACATTGCCAATTCCGACACACCGAATTTCAAGGCGCGCGATATTGTATTCCACGACGCGCTGGATGCGGCATTGGGTCGGGGGCAGTGGGGGCAAGCGTTGCCGCTGATGAAAACCAATGCACGGCATCTGGGCGGCAAAGCGGAATTTTCGCCGGAAACTTTTACGCGTTATCGCGCGGAATGGCAATCGGCGGTAGATGGCAACACCGTGGATATGGATATGGAACGCGCCGCTTTTGCTGAAAACTCGGTGCATTACGAAGCCAGTATCACTTTCATCAACGGCCTGCTGCGCTCGATGCAGACGGCCATTACCGGCCAGTAACGGACCCAAGGCCGCGCCTGCCGCGCGCCGATCGCCGTTTAAGGCCGCGTTATGGGGACGGCAATGGACGGCAATATGCTCAACGTACTCGGTATTGCCGGTTCGGCGCTTACGGCGCAGTCGATGCGGCTGAATACGACGGCCTCCAACCTTGCCAACGCCGATAGCGTAACGAGCGAAAACGGCCAAGCTTACCGCGCAAAACAGGTCGTTTTTGCCGCCCGGCAATTGCCGGGGGCGGGTCCGGCTTCAGCGGGCGTGGTGGTGACGCAGATCGTCAAAAGCGCCGCGCCGATGCGGCTGGTCTATGAGCCGAACAGCCCCGCCGCCAATGCCGAGGGCTATGTCGAGATGCCCAATGTCAACGTGGTCGAGGAGATGGTCAACATGATCTCCACCTCGCGTTCGTACCAGAACAACGCCGAGGTAATGAACACGGCACGAACCTTGCTCCAGCGTACCTTGCAGATCGGTCAATAAATGACCGAGCCGGTGGAAGCGCCGGTTCAAGCAGGAGTACGAAAATGAGTGTCACCACCGATAGCACGGTATCCAATGTCCTGTCCGGGCTGGCTCGCAGTGAGCCGATCCAGAAATCGTTGATGCAGGACGAGCAGAACCGTTTTCTCACGCTGCTCACAACACAGTTGCGCAACCAGGACCCTATGAATCCGCTGGATAACGCGGATTTGACGATGCAGTTGGCGCAGATGAGCACGGTCGACGGCATCGAGCGCCTCAACAAGCTGGTGGAATCATTGATGAATTCCCAGCAGCTTGCGGATAACACGGCGCTGATCGGGCATGGCGTACTGGTCGCTGGCAAGGGACTTGGATTGACCGAGGCTGGCGCGATTGGCGGCTTCGATCTGAGCGCACCGGCTGACAGGGTCACGGTGACGGTCTACGACTCCAGTGGGAATGTGGTGACGAAGCTCGAATTCAGTGACGTGGATGCGGGCAGCCACAACTATCTCTGGGACGGGCTGGCCGAGGATGGCAGCGAGGCCGCGCAAGGTATGTACACCGTGAGCGTGTCCGCAAGCCAGGATGGCGCCTCGGTTGGCGTCAGCGCATTGCAGTTCGGCCCGGTGACGAGCGTGATACGCGGCTCAAACGGAGCGGATTTACAGGTTGGCGGGCTGGGCATCTTCAAGCTCGACGACATTAAACAGGTTCTTTGAAACAGGAGAAACATCATGGGATTTTCACAAGGCTTGAGTGGGCTGAACACCTCCTCCCGCGCGCTCGATGTCATCTCCAATAACATCGCCAATACCAGTACCGTGGGGTTCAAAGCCTCCAACGCCGTTTTTGCCGATGTGTATGCCGGTTCGCTCACCGGGGTGAGTTCGGCCATTCAGATCGGCTACGGCAGCAAGATTACGGCGGTCTATCAGAGTTTCATCGACGGCATACCGACCACGACCAACAACCCGCTGGATATGGCCATCATCGGCAACGGCTTCTACATCATCCAGCGTTTCGATGGGACGACGGCCTACTCCCGCAACGGGCAGTTCGACATCAATAAAGATGGTTACGTCGTCACGCCGCTGGGCGAGAAAGTGATGGGCGTCAAGGCGGATGACAATGGTTTTTTGCCGACTTCCGGGGGCATTATCGAGCCGCTTTTCGTATCGCAGGAAGATTGCGCCCCCAAAGCGACTGCGAGCGTGGATATTCGCTCCGGCAATCTCGACGCGGACGACGATCTTCCCCTTCATGCGCCGTTCGATCCGACCGACCTCGATTCTTATAATTTCATGCACCCCGTCGGCGTATTCGACAGCCTTGGCGGGCAGCATATGCTTGCGGTTTATTTTGTGAAAACGGCTCCAGGGGCTTGGGATGCGTATGCGATGCTGGACAACGACGCCACGACCTTGTCCCCCGCAACGGCTCTGAATTTTGACGCATACGGGAAGCCCGTCGCCACGCCCGTGCAGATTCCCTATACCGCCGCGCTCACCAACAGCGCGGCGACGATGAACATCACTATCGACCTCACCAATCTGAACCAGTACGGATCGAAATCGGCGATCAACGATCTCGCGCAGGACGGTTACACGATGGGGCGGATTGCGGGGATCGTGGTCAACCAGGACGGTATCATCCAGGGGCGCTATACCAACGGACAGGCCAAGAACCTGGGTCAAGTAATGCTGGCGACCTTCCGCAGCAACCAGGGCTTGACTCGCGTGGGGGACAACTTGTGGGTCGAGTCGCCCGAATCCGGCCCGCCGATTGTCGGTCGGCCACGTTCGGGGCTGAACGGTTTGATTTCCGGCGGGCAAGTCGAGGAGTCGAACGTCGATCTGACGCAGGAACTGGTGAACATGATTATCCAGCAGCGCAATTACCAGGCCAACGCGCAGACGATCCGCACCCAGGATCAGATCATGCAGACGCTGGTGAATCTGCGTTGACCGTGCCCTGAACCAGTAGAAACAAAAACGGCGGGTTTTCCTTGCATGGGACGGCTCGCCGGGAGGCAACATCATGGATCGCGTGATTTACACGGCAATGACTGGCGCGAAGAGCACCCTCGGGCAGCAGGCGGCGGTGGCTCACAATCTCGCCAATGTCGACTCCACCGGCTTTCGCACCGAGATGCACAAGATGCGCGCGGTGGAAGTGCAGACCCATGCCATGCACTCCCGCGCCTTTGTGGTCGACGCGAGCATCGCCACGGACTTTACGCCGGGGCCGCTGAAGTTTTCCGGCAATCCGTTCGATGTGGCCGTGAAAGGCAAGGGCTGGCTGGCCGTCCAGACTGCGGGCGGCGAAGCCTATACCCGCGACGGTTCACTGGAAGTTTCCTCCAATGGCGTGCTGCAAACCCACGCCGGTTTTCCGGTATTGGGCGACGGCGGCCCAATCACGATCCCGCCAGAGAGCGTGATTGTCGTCGGCGCGGACGGAACCGTCTCCGCGATACAGAACGGCATCACCAACGAGGTTGCGCGCCTGAAACTGGTGAATCCGCCCGAGGCTGAACTGGTGCGCGGCGAAGATGGCTTTTTTCGCCTGCAAGGCGGGCAGGCGGCTCCGGTAGATGAAGCGGTGCAGCTTGCCGGCGGCTATCTGGAGAGCAGCAATGTCAACGTGGCCGAACAGATGGTGCAAATGATTTCGCTCTCGCGTCAGTTCGAGATGCAGATGCGCATGATCTCCAGCGCGCAGGAGAACGACCGCTCCGCGACGCAGGTAATTGCGGCGCGATGACGCCTGAACATCGATAACTAAAATATAAGGATTCCCCAACATGATCCGCTCGCTCTGGACAGCCCGAACCGGGCTGGACGCCCAACAAACCTCGCTGGATGTGATTGCCAACAATCTCGCCAACGTTTCGACGAACGGTTTCAAGCGCCAGCGCGCGGTCTTCGAGGATTTGCTCTATCAGGTCATCCGCCAGCCCGGCGCGCAATCAACGCAGCAGACGCAGATTTCCAGTGGCCTGCAAATCGGCGCAGGCGTGAGGACGGTGGCGACCGAGCGCATTTTCACTCAGGGCGCCCCGCAGCAAACCGGGGGCGACCTCGACCTGATGATTCAAGGCGATGGTTTTTTCATGATCACCTTGCCGGACGGCACGACCGCCTACACGCGCGATGGCGCGTTCCAGCGCGACAACCAGGGCAACATGGTGACGGCCAGCGGCTACCTGCTTGCCGACAACATCAATATTCCCGCCGACGCGGTCTCGATCACCGTGGGCAAGGATGGCGTGGTGAGCGTCCTGCAAGCCGGTAGCAACACCCCCGTACAGATCGGAAGCATTCAGGTCGCCATGTTCATCAATTCGGGTGGTTTGCAGGCCGTCTCCGAGAACCTCTTTCTGGAGACCGCATCTTCCGGCGTGGCAACCCCGCAGCAGCCGGGTAGCAACGCCGCAGGGGTCATCAACCAGCGTTACGTCGAATCTTCCAACATCAACGTGGCCGAAGAACTGGTGAGCATGATCGTCACGCAGCGCGCCTACGAAATGAATTCGCGCGTCATCAGCACTTCCGACCAGATGCTTGGCCGCCTGACGCAGCTTTGAGAGGAGCCGGTCATGAACGCCATCGCGCGCGCCGTTTCCATCCTTGCCACCACCTTCGTGGCGGTGATATTTGTCACGCTCGTCTCGTCCTGCGCTCAGGTGCAGCCGACTCCTCCCACTGCCGTGCATCAGCCGATGTCCGCGCGCCCTGTGGCCCCCGCGACGCATGCCGCCAATGGCGCGATCTGGCAGCCGGGATTGGGGCGCTCGTTGCTGGAAGATCGCCGCGCCCGCCATGTCGGCGACATCATTACCGTCAATCTCGTCGAACGTACTTCCGCGCAAAAGAACGCCAACGCCAGCACGAACCGCGCATCCAGCCTGTCCGGGGGCCTGTCGGCAGCCAGCGACAAACTGCCGCTCTCCGGGCTTGCCGGACTGTCGGCGGAAGCGGCATCGAAGTCCGCGTTTGAAGGCAAGGGCGCGACGGCGGCCAACAATGCGTTCAACGGAACCATCACCGTTACCGTGATTGACGTTCTCGCCAACGGGAATCTGCTGGTCTCAGGCGAAAAAATGCTGACGATCAACCAAGGCAATGAATTCATCCGTTTTTCGGGAATCGTTAACGCTGACAACGTTTCTGCTTCCAATACCGTGCAGTCGACACAGGTAGCCGACGCGCGAATCGAATATCGTGGCAGTGGTTTTGTTGAGGAAGCCAACAGCATGGGCTGGCTGCAACGTTTCTTCAACTTTATCAACCCATTCTAAAAATATTGCATTTCAGTGGGCATCGTGGAGAGAACCATGTTCGCGCATCAGTTTTCCGTCCAGAATCCCTATTTGTCGGTACATTTTCCGATGCGCACGCTTTGGCGGGTAATGATCGTCGTCGTTGCCATCCTGTTTTCCACGAGCGTGAACGCCGAACGCATCAAGGATATTGCTTCCATCGGCGGTGTGCGCGACAACCAGTTGGTCGGCTACGGCCTCGTGACCGGGCTGGACGGCTCGGGCGACCAGACCACGCAAACCCCTTTCACGGTGCAGAGCATCATCAATATGCTCGGCAACCTGGGTGTGACCTTGCCGTCCGGCAGCAACCTGCAACTCAAGAACGTGGCTGCGGTGATCGTGACGGCGGAACTTCCCGCCTATGCGCGTCCCGGCCAGCGGATCGATGTCACCGTTTCTTCGATGGGCAACGCGAAGAGCCTGAAAGGAGGGACATTGGTCATGACGCCGCTCAAGGGCATCGACGGGCAGATATACGCGATTGCACAGGGCAATCTGGCCGTCGGCGGAGCGGGCGCGCAAGCCGGCGGCGCACAGCAGACGGTCAATCATCTGCTGGCCGGACGCATTCCCGGCGGCGCAACGGTGGAGCGCGCCGTACCGGCCTTGGTCGGCGAGGGGATGAACGTGATTGTCGAACTGAAAGAAACCAATTTCGACACCGCTCGCCGGGTGGCTGAGGCCATCAACAAAGCCGCGCCGAATTCGGCGCAGGCGCTCGACGGGCGCAGCATTCAGGTGAGCGCCCCGACTCCTCTCCCGGAACGGGTGGCCTTCCTCGGGCGGATTGAAAACCTCGAAGTCGCCACCCCGCAGCCGGGCGCGCGAGTGATCGTGAACGCCCGTACCGGCTCGGTGGTGATGAACCGGAGCGTCACGCTTGAAAACTGCGCCGTCGCCCACGGCAACCTCACGGTGACGATCGGCACGCAAACCAATGTCAGTCAGCCCGCGCCCGCCTCCCTCGGCTCTACGGTGGCGAGCACATCGGGCGAGGTCAATATCAAGCAGGAAGGCAGCGCGGTCATGGAAATACGCAGCAGCGCGAATCTGGCCGATGTGGTCAAGGCGCTCAACGCGATTGGAACCAAGCCGCTCGATCTCGTCAGCATCCTTCAGGCAATGAAAGCCTCCGGAGCCTTGCGGGCAGAACTCGAAATCATTTGAGACGGGAACAGAATCATGATGGCTTACAACGCATCCCTCAATACCCTCGATCCGCGCTCGATGAGTGATTTGAAGCGTCTGGCGAAAACCGAAGGCAATTCCGATGAGGCTTTGCGCGCGGCTTCCAAGCAGATCGAATCCCTGTTTCTGCAAATGATGCTGAAATCCATGCGCAATGCCGCGCTTTCCAACGGCCCTTTCGACAGCGAGCAGACGAAATTCATACAGGAATTGCACGATCAGCAATTGGCAAGCGATTTGGCGCAATCCAGAGGGGTCGGTTTGGCCGATGCGCTTTTCCGCCAATTGGGCGGTGGACGGAACAAGGAAGAAGGCACGAACCCGCCGGACGCCGCAAATGCGAATATCTCATTCCGGCATATTCCGGGGGCTTCTGTGGCCGAATCTGCCGCGCAATCGGCAAAAATCGACCAGGCCATCGCTGCCGCGCGCAAGGCGGGTGGAGAAGTTCCCGAACATGTGCGCGATTTCGTCGCGGGCGTCTGGCCGCATGCGCATGCCGCCAGCCGCGCCACCGGCATCCCGGCGCACTTCATGGTGGCGCAGGCTGCGCTGGAAACAGGGTGGGGCGCGAAACAACTGAAAAACGCCGACGGCTCGCCCAGTTACAACCTCTTCAACATCAAGGCGGGCTCAAACTGGAATGGCCCGACGACCGCGCAGAAGTCCGTATCTGAGTTTGAAGGCGGAAACTGGAAGGCTCAGCAAGCCGCGTTCCGCTCCTATGCGTCCTGGGCCGAAGCGTTCGCCGATTACGCAAAGCTGCTTACCGAGGCCCCGCGCTACGCCGATGTGCTTGGCAGGACTGATGCCGTCGGATTTGCGCAGGGGCTTAAAAAAGCGGGCTATGCCACCGATCCATCGTATGCCGACAAGCTCATGCGCATCATCGGAGGCAATACTTTGAAGAACGCGCTGAACATGACGCACCTTGTCTAAAGGAAATTGGGGATGGCACAAATTCTTGATGCGATGAGCGGTCAGAGGGGCGTTCAGAATCCGGAACTGGGCAAGTATGGGTTGGAAACGCGCGAGACGGATATAGCAGTATTACGTGACGCAGATCACGGAGGAGCCATCGTTACCGGCATTCCATCAGGGGCAGCCGTGCTCTCATCTGGAATACAATCAAGTACTTTCAGGAATAGGCCCTGTGCCCAGGGAGGTAGCGTGCCTGGTGAAGACCGAACCACGGTATACGAAGTCTTGGATCACACAGCATCGGGAATCCGGTTACAAGTCGAATTCCAGCGGCGGATCAACGCTTCCTTGCTCGCGAGCCGCCTGCCGTTCATCCGGGCAATTACCGTGCATAACGAGACTGGCGGCGAATTGTCGGGCATTGAGCTCTCGGCTGAAGTGACCGTGGAGAGCGATGACGCGCACTGGCTGGCCTGCCGGGAAGAAAAAAGCATGCCTTCCGGCGGCACGGTTTGTTTCAACGGCGGGCGTTTCCCGGAATTCGATGCACTGATCGGCGAACGCCATGAGTCGGTTCTTGCCACCTTGACCGTGACCGCGCATCCGTCCCGGACAGAAGGGCAGGGAGCCGACCCGCGAAGCGAAGAAGGCGGCCTGGAAGTTTCGCTGGCCACAACGGTTGAGATTGGGGATTCCGGCGAATTCCTCAAACTCCCCGGAGCGTGGCAGTCCATCGCCGTTTTCGTGCAACCCCGAAGCAGGGCGGTGGAGAAAATCCTCCGCGCCGCCTCGGAACTTCTGATGCAGAAAACCGGGCAGGGCGAACTGGACGGATATAAAACCAGCCTTGCGCGCGCAAAACTTATTGCCGAAGCGATTTACCTGGCAATGCGCGAAGAACAGATCGTCTGCGCGGGTTCCCCGGCGTCGTTTGAAGCGATCGAGCACAAGTTGAGAAGCGCCGAGCAGGTGATCGACCAGCGCTTCGGTGACTCCATCGAACTGTCCGTGACCTACGCCGCGTGCTGCGAAGCGGCGGGGCTTAAGCCTATTGTCATTTTTACGGCGTCCCGCGCCCTTCCTGCCTTCATCGCCGTTTCCGAATTGGAATACTCGCTGGCGCTCGGCAGTGGCGAAGGGTTCAACTTTCTGGAAGAAACGGTCATCGATGATGGCGCTGTCATCGCCAAGCTCGTGGAAATGAAATCCATCATCGCTGTGGAACTTGGCGCCATCGGGTCGGGCAAGCGTTCCTTAAGTTTTCGCGGAGCTACGAAAAAGGCCGCTGACTATGTCCGCAGCCTTCCCAACGAACTGAGAGCCGCAGTCGTCATTTCGCAATGTCGCCAGGAAGGCATCCTTCCGGGGCCTTTGCCCGAAAATGAACTTCCCTTGCCGGACGAAGGGGCGGTACAGGAGAGCGGGCTTCAAGCCGCGCTTCTGCCAAGCGAAGAATTGCCGCAGGAGCAGGCGGACGAATCCGGTTCCGTGGAAAGTGCAGCTTCCGCAGAAATCCCGGATGACGCGGAAATCCCCATATTGGAATCTGTCGTTGAAGAACCGGCGAGCGTGGAGCTTGCCAGCGACATTCCCGCAGAGCACAAGGGTGAAGCCCCGTCCCGTATCAGGCGGTGGCAACGGTCGCTGTTTGATTTCAGCCTGCGCAGCCCATTGCTTGACTTGTCACGCGCCCGTCAGACGCTCGAATTGGCCGTCAAGGATCGCGCGTTGAGCGAGCTTGCCGAAGCCCTGTACCGGGGCAAGAGCAGCGCTGCCGCGTTCGAGGGCTTGGAAGCTGTCCGGACGGCAAAGCGTTTGCGCGCGTTGAGGCGCGAGTCCGAAACGCTGGAGCAGGAGGCGGGGAGCCATTACCTGTACTTGACGCTTGGTACGCTGATCCATCCGGGTCTTCGGGGCAAGGGCGTGAAATCGCCCCTGTTCTTGCTCCCCGTGACAGTGGGCGCGGGCGGGTCAGGAGTCCCGGAAGAAAACGCCTTTACGCTTTCCATTGCCGGTGAAGAGACGGCGCAAGCCAATCCTTGCCTGATCGAGTGGCTGCGTGTCACCCACAATCTGACGTTCGACGGCTTGGACAATCCCGGTCTCGATGGCGTGGGGATGATGCTCAACACGGCATTCGAGAAAATCCGCGCCAATCTGCAAGCGGCGCAACTGCCCTGGAGCGTGGAAGAAAACGCGAGTCTGGCGATTCTGGATTGCCCTGCGTTCCAAATGTGGAAGGACCTGGATCGAAACTGGCCTATCCTCATGGAAAACTCCGTTGTCCGCCATTTCGTCGAACATTCGGAGGAAGCCTTCGAGCCGCTGGATGAAGTGTCTTTTGAAGAAGAAAGTCTAATTTTGCCGCTTGCTGCCGACGGTTCCCAAATGGCTGCCATTGCGGCGGCGATGGACGGGAAATCCTTCGTTCTGGAAGGCGCCCCGGGCACCGGCAAATCGCAGACCATTGCCAATCTGATTGCGCGCGGGCTGGAAATGGGCAAGCGCGTACTGTTCGTCTCCGGGAAAAAAGCGGCGCTCGAAGCCGTGAGCCAGCGTCTGGAGGGCATCGGGCTGAAAGACTTTACGCTGCAAGCGTATGGTTCCGGGATGAACATGAATGACATCCGGCAACAGTTGAAACGCTCCATGCGCGCGGCGGCGGATGTCCACGAAAGAATCTGGAAAGTGGCCTTCGACAAATACGCTGGCACGGTTGTGGCGCTGCGCGATTACTCCGCGCGCCTGCACGCGCCCAACGCTGCCGGGCTTTCCCTTTGGTCGGCATACGATGAATTGGCGCGCCTGGGCGAAGGGCCGGGATGGGAACTCGACCCGAAACAGACTGGGAAAGTCGACATCCAGGCCATGTCGGACGCGCTGGGGCGAGCGGTCGGCATCAGCCGGAAAATCGGCAAGCCGGAGCGCGATCATTGGCTGCTCCTCGGGCTGGACAACGTAGACAAGCTGACTTTTACGCCCTTGACCAGCGCCCTCGAAGGTCTGGCGCTATCGCGCAAGCGGGTGCAGGAACTGGGGCGCGGCTGGCCGGATGCGTTCAAGGAACTGAAACCCGGCAAAATGATGGCGACCCTCAATGAGTGTGTCAGCGCGAATCTGTACGGGCTTTTACCGAGCAAGGCGTATTTCCGCGACATTGACCGTCCCGTTTGGCGGAGTGCCGTTGCCGCGTTGCGGGAAAAGCTGGAATTCTTCCTCGATTCCAATCGCGAGGCGCTCTCGATGCTTGCGCCGGGGCTCATCGACTCCCCGATGCTCAACGACTGGACGATCCGCGCGACCAGCCTGTCCAAAGCCAGACTGTTTGCCGAATTCCGGCGCAAACCCATCCGTACCGCCATCAAACCGCTCGTCCATCGCGATGTTGACTTGGAGGGTGACAACCTATTGGAAGTCTTGCAGAGCGCGCAAGGCATCCGCAGCCAAGTCACCGAACTGAGAACCCACGCGGTTGCCATCGTTGGCCTGATTCTGCCGACCAACTGGGCCGCGCACCGTCCCCTGGCGCTGGAAGAACTCGATGCCGCCATCAACCTGTCCCAGCGCGCCGTCTGGCTGGAGCGGATGGCTCCGATAGCCTGGTTGAAGGCGCTGGAACCCAAGGACGCGCGGGAAATCGGGATGCTGAAGGAAATCGAGGCGAACTGGTCGCGCTGGCTCTCTGTCATCGGCGCGACGGAACACAGCATCGACCAGTGGCTGGCGGGGCGAACCTGGCTGGAGGCGTGGGACGAATCCATGCCCCGGTGGGAAAACGACCTGGCCGGTACGGGACTCTTGCAGTTGCAGCGCCATGCCGCGTTGCGCAAGGAGCTTCGATCCATCGAGTGGGCAGGGGGCATCGACTTCGCGAACAAACTGGCGCGCAGGGCTTTCCCACTGGACGAAGCCGAAACGGTCATGCGGCGCGGCCTGGCGCTGGCCTCGCTGCACGAACGTCTGGCGGCCAGCGGCATGGAAAATTTCGATGACGCTGCGCAGGACAGGGCGGTTTCCGCTTTTCTGGAAAGCGCGCGCGAGGCACGCAAATGCGCCATACAGGCTGTTCCCGCCCGGCTGCTCGCGCGGCGGCCTTTCCGCACGAACAGCATCCTTGGCGAAGTCACCGCCCTCGTGCGGCAGATCGAGCGCAAGCGCGCCAGCATGGGATTGAGGGAAATTTCCGCCCGCTATCCCGAAGCCTTGCTGACCTTTGCCCCGGCTTTCCTGATGAGTCCCGGTTCGGCAGCGCGCGTCCTCGATGCCGGGACGCTGAAATTCGACGTAGTGATTTTCGACGAAGCCTCCCGGATAGGGACAGCCGAAGCGATTGGCGCGATGGGGCGAGCCAAGGCCGTTGTGATTGTCGGCGACACGAAACAACTGCCTCCCGCTGCCGTGATGGACCTTGCCCCGCAATCTGGGGCCGCAGCGCTTGCCCAGGGAGAACAGGAAAGCATCATGAGCGCGGCGCTGAACTCCGGCTTGCCACGGTTGCGGTTGAAGTGGCATTACCGGAGCGAGAACGAAGAACTCATCGCGTTTCCGAATGCCCGGTACTACGGCGGTGAGCTTGCCGCCTTGCCGTCCGCTCGGCGCGATGCCCATGCGGGCATCACTTGGCGGCGGGTCAATGGCAAATACCTGCGCGGCGCGGGCGAGACCAACCCCATCGAGGCGCGCGCGCTGGTCGATGAACTGGCTGTCCGGCTGCGTGACCCGGCGGGGCGGGACGAGTCATTTGGCGTGCTGTGCCTGAACGCTGCGCAGCGCGACCTGATTCTGGACATGCTGGAAGAATCGGAGGAGCCTGCCATCCGCGATGCCCTGGCAGCCCCTGACGAGCGAAGGCTTTTCGTGAAGAGCTTCGAGCACGCGCAAGGCGAAGAACGTGATGTCATTCTGATTTCGTTCGTGCTCTCAGTCGATCCGGCCTCCAAGGTATTGCCTTCGGACTGCGGCCCGCTGAGTGGAAAAGGGGGCGGGCGATGGCTGAACGTTGCGGTCACGCGCGCCCGCAAACAGGTACGGCTGCTCACTTCGTTCGGCCTGGAACACATCGGCTCCGCGCACATGATGTTGGCCGGTATGAAGGATTTGAGCGACTACCTGGCGTTTGCGGCCAGTTCCGGCGCCGTCGTGCCGGAAGTGTCCCTTCCAGCGCAAGAGCGTGGCATTCTGGCGCAGGAAATCGCCAAAGCCCTGGAAGCGCGCGGATACGTTACGCAAACCGATGTAGGCCATTCGGCCTTCCGGGTCGATCTCGCCGTAAAAAAGGCTGGCGAAAAAGGCTGGCGTCTGGCCGTCATGCTTGACGGCCCGGAGTGGAGAAGGGCGGTGATGGATCGGGACGGTGTGCCGCCCCTTTTGCGCGACAGCATGCGCTGGCCTACTGTCACGCGGGTCTGGCTACCGGCCTGGTTGCGGAACCGGTATGAACAACTCACGCGGCTCATCGACCTGCTCGAATCCCCGTCTGGCTCAAGGCTTCCGTCCTGAGGGGGCTGCTATTGTCAGATATATGTTAGTTTTTATGGGCAAAAAAAGGGCTGCGTTTCCGCAGCCCTTTGATTTTTTGGTGGTGATGGGTGGAATCGAACCGCCGACCTGCGGGTTATGAATCCGCCGCTCTAACCGTCTGAGCTACATCAC
>WRJU01000233.1 GCA_009778425.1 Pseudomonadota bacterium | reverse complement strand
TTCAAGGGTTTCACCCGCAAACTCATCACCTACATGATGGAAGACCCGCGCACCATCAGCAGCAGCCTGGACTTGCTGTTCATCGCCAAGGCCATTGAGCGCATCGGGGATCACGCCAAGAACATCTCCGAATTTATCATCTACATCGTCCACGGCACGGACGTGCGCCACAGCAAGCTCAAGGGCATCGAAAACATCGTCCAATAAGAGCACATCCCACTCTCATGAACGTCACCTCTGCCCCAAAACCGCGCGTACTGGTCGTCGAAGACCAGCAGGATATTGCCGAACTCATCCTCATCCATTTGCGCCATGAAGGCTTTGAGGCTGTTGCGGCGGAGAATGGGGTTGCCGCCCAGCGGGAACTGGATGCCGTGCTGCCAAACCTCGTCCTGCTCGACTGGATGCTGCCCGGCGGTCAGAGCGGCCTCGATCTCGCGCGCAAATGGCGAGCCGCACCGCGCACGAAAGACATTCCCATCATCATCCTCACTGCCAGAGGGGAAGAAACCGACAAGATTGCCGGATTGGACAGCGGCGGGGACGACTACGTCACCAAGCCCTTCTCTCCCGCCGAGCTTATGGCGCGTATCCGCGCCCTGTTGCGCCGCCGCGCGCCCGAACAACTCGCCGACGCCGTGACCGTGGGGGAGCTTTCGCTCGACTCGGCTACCGCGCGCGTCAGTTTCAAGGAACGGGAACTCTTGCTCGGCCCGACCGAATTCCGCCTGCTGCGCTACCTGTTGAGACACCCGGATCGCGTTCATTCCCGCTCCGCCCTGCTCGACAAGGTATGGGGAGATCACGTATTCATCGAAGAACGCACCGTCGATGTTCACATCAAGCGTTTGCGCGCCTCCCTTCAAGAAGCCGGAGCCATGATTGAAACCGTGCGCGGCGAGGGCTACCGCCTCAGTTCGAAACAGGACGCCTGAACCCCATGCCCTCTCTGTTTTCCCGGATGCTATCCCTGTTGATCCTCATGGCGGGGGGCGCGGCGCTTGCCACCTCGGTGAAATTTGCGGGTGTGGGGCTGGGCATCGCCATAGGCGCGTTGGCCTGGCTGGTTTGGGATACCTGGCGCGCGCAGGTCTTTGCCGACTGGCTGCACCATATCCGGGACGAGCCGGACACACCGCCGCCGCCCCGTCTCGACAACCAGCGCCGGGAAGCCGCCGAGCGTGTCCAGCGGCTCCTCCGCAAACAGTCTCTTGAGGCAGAAGAACTTGAAAGCCGCCTACACAACATCCAGTCCGCGCTGCAAGCCTCGCCCAACGGCCTCGTCATCCTGGATGAACGGGAATGTATCGAGTGGTGCAACCGAACGGCTTGCGAACACTTCGGGCTGGATAACCGCCGCGACCTCTCACAGCGGATCACGCACTTGCTGCGCGCCCCCGTGCTGGTCAAAAACCTTGCCTCGCGCGACTTTACAGACCCCCTCACGCTGGAAAGCCCGCTCGCCACGGCATCGCGCCCCCTGCGCCTTGAAGTACGGCTTCTTCCCTACGGGCAAGGGCGGATGCTCATGCTCTCGCGGGACATCACCGCCATCGAACAGGCGGAAGTCATGAGGCGCGATTTCGTCGCCAACGTCTCCCATGAAATACGCACCCCGCTCACCGTGCTGGCGGGCTTCATCGAAACCCTGCAAACCCTGCCGCTTGGCGACGATGAACGGAACGACATGCTCCATCGCATGGCGCAGCAGACGGAAAGGATGAAACGCTTGGTAGACGACCTCCTCACCCTCTCCCGCCTGGAAGGCAGCGCCCCGCCAGGGATAAAGGAATGGACGCCCGTCCGTACCCTGCTGGAGAGGCTCGACACTGACGCCCGCGCTTTTTCCGCGCATCTGGTCGGGCAAAGCGCCCCCGGCCACGAACTCGTTCTTGAAGGCATGGACACTTCCGACGAAATCGCCGGTTCCTCATCCGAATTACAAAGCGCCTTCTTCAATCTCATCAACAATGCCATTCGCTACACCCCACCCGACGGCAAAATCGTCATCCGGTGGCAAACACGAACCAACGGCGGCGCGCGTTTTTCCGTACAGGACAGCGGCCCAGGCATCGCCCCTGAGCATATCCCGCGACTGACAGAGCGTTTCTACCGCGTAGACTCCGACCGTTCCCGCGCCAGCGGCGGAACCGGCCTGGGGCTTTCCATCGTCAAGCATGTATTGCAACGGCACGACGCCAAGCTCGACATCGAGAGCACGCCATCGCGGGGGACATGTTTTACCGTGACATTCCCGGCAACGCGGGTGCAGGCGGGCGGATCGGACAAAGCAGGCTAAAATCGCGTTTTCTCCATCCCCTCCGCCGTTCATGCCCGGCTTTTCTTCCCACCTGATTGCCTGGCAACGCGCTCATGGCCGACACGGCCTGCCGTGGCAAGGCACACGAGACCCTTACCGGATATGGCTCTCCGAAATCATGTTGCAGCAGACGCAGGTCGCTGCCGTCATCCCCTATTACGCGCGTTTTCTCGAACGTTTCCCAAATGTTGCGGCGCTAGCTGCCGCGCCGGTGGAAGAAGTCATGGCGCTCTGGAGCGGCCTTGGCTATTACGCACGCGCCCGCAATCTGCACCGCACCGCATGTACAGTCATGGAGAAACACGGCGGGCATTTTCCCGTTTCGGCAACGGCATTGGCCGAATTGCCCGGCATCGGACGCTCAACGGCAGCGGCCATCGCCGCATTTGCAAGCAATGAGCGGGCAGCCATCCTGGACGGCAACGTCAAACGGGTACTGTGCCGTGCCTTCGGAATCGAAGGTTTTCCCGGAGAACGCGCGGTAGAAGAACGCCTGTGGGCGTTGGCGGAGTCCCTGCTGCCGGAAAACGCAGAGGACATTGGCGTCTACATCCAGGCACAAATGGACTTGGGAGCCACCGTATGCACGCGCGCCCGCCCGGCCTGTAGAGCCTGCCCGCTCGCGGCGCAATGCGTGGCGCATGCCACGGGGCGGATTGCGGAACTGCCCACCCCGCGTTCCCGAAAAACGCCGCCGCGCCGTGCAAGCAGAATGGCAGTGGTCATCCTGGGCGACAGCGTGCTGCTGGAGCGCCGCCCGCCCGCCGGAATCTGGGGCGGCCTGCTGGCCTTGCCCGAAATCCCGGAAAGCATTCAGATCGAAACTTGGGCCATGCGTAAGCTCGGTGTCGCTCAAGCCAGCGCACAAGCCTTACCGCCGCTCGTTCACGCCTTCACGCATTTCACGCTGGAAATCGCGCCCTGGCGCATCGACCTTCCCGCTGCCCCCCGGATGCTTGCCGAACCCGCCTGGCAATGGCAGGCGCTCGAACGAATCGGTTCTGCTGCCCTGCCCACGCCGGTACGCAGGATATTGGAGAACCTCAACCGAACGAATGCCGATGCTTGAAGTCTGATTGGCTCCAGGGCAACTCAAAAAAATAGCGCAACCGGAAGGTTGCGCCATCTTTGTTGGAACCAACTGCTTGCGCAGTCTTGGCTTTTACCTGCTCGACAGTCTCCCTTTATCGACTTCGACTTGAACAGGCGCGTCGGCCGGGCACATATCCGCCGGATCAACGGTATCACGATCCTGTCCGATGTCTTTCGCCGAGGGCAGATCCTCACGCACGACGCCAAGGGTACGCAGCAACTGCCCCGTCCCGGCCAAAGTGCGGGCTTGCGCAATCAGCAGGTTATAACGCGCGGTCGTATAGTTCCGTTGAGCAACAAAGTACTCGTTCTCAGTGTCGAGCAGGTCGAGCAGGGTGCGCTGCCCGATGTTGAACTGATCACGGAAAGCTTGGCGCGCCCTGTCGGTCATCAGGGTATGCCGCTCAAGATAACCCAGTTGTTCAACCAGGCTACGGGTATCCTGATAGGCGATCGTCAGGGTCTGACGCAGGTCGCGGCAGGCTTTTTCGCGCAAATCCCTGGCCTGGTTGACCTCCTCGCTCGCCATACGGATGCGAGCCGCATCGGAGCCGCCACGGAAAAGGTTGAAATTCAACTGCAATTCGACTGCACTTTCACGCCTGTTGCCCTTGAGGCCGCCTGTACGCTTACCGGACGCGTCTGTGGTCTCTGTATTGTCGACGTTGCGATCAACCCCTGTCCTCGCGACCAGATCAAGCTTGGGGTGATAGTTGGAACGGGCCACATCCCGATTGGCCATGCTGGAGCGCACGGTTTCAATCGTGGCGTTGAACCCTGGGTTGTTGACGTAGGCTACGTTCAGCGCGGCGACGACGTTCTCCGGCAACTGCACGTTGTTGAAGTCCTCCGTGATCGGCGGCAGCACGTCAGGCGGTATCTCGCCAACCAGGCGCTGGTAACGCGCGCTGACATCGTGAAGGTTTGAAAGCTCCGTCAGCAGGTTGGATTCGGCCAGAGCCAGCCGCCCGGTTGCCTGATCGAGGTCTACCCGGCGGCTCACGCCCGCCGTGGCACGTTCATTGAGGCGGTCGTAAAGCTGCTTGTGGGCAACGTAATTCGCCTTGGCATGCTCGACCAGCTCACGCTGCCGCTGAACGTCGGCATAAGCCTGGATGACATCGAGGCCGGTATTCTCCGAAGCGTCAAGCAACTCGTAATAGCTCCTGAGACGGTCATAGCTCATACGCCTGACCTGGCTGCTCGTTGCAAAGCCATCATAAATCATCTGCCTGAGATCCAGCCCGACGCCGCCATAAGTCCAGTCGTCACTGTCTTGCTTGGGGTCCTTGCGCCATACGTGCCCCAAGCCGGCGTTCAGATCGATGCGCGGAAAATACCCACCGCGGGCAACATCACGCCCCGCTGTCGCGGCCGTGTATCCATGCCAGCGAGCCTGGACTTCAGGGTTAGTGGCCACAGCCTTGCGCACGGCGTCCAGCAATGCCCCTTTTGGCGCCTCGGCAAGCTCTTGTGCGCCAGATGTTCCGGACAAGACTTGCAGGGCGGAGGCAACCGCCAGACAGACCAGTGTCTTCATCCTGTTCATTTGTTATCTCCAAGTGGTTGCAAATCTTTCCTGCGCAACGCCAATCCAGACTTGTAGCCAGTCCAAGTTATATGTGTTTCTCACTCTACACTCTGTCCGGAAGGAGTGCCAAATATTTTTCAGTTTCGGCAAAAAAATCTGCTGTTAGTACAACACTTTTCGCAGCAATCTTCGTACAAACCCCAGTTGACGCGTATCACGCGGCATACCTTTACCGCATTGCAAGCTCCCCGCCAGAAAACCAGCGCATACCTCAATTCAAAAAAAAGTATGTCACATCCGCTTCAAGCATGAAGTCCGCTTCAATCATGTGAAAACCCTCATCACGAGAGATACCTTTGTCATTTTTCGACTCTAGCGCAGGAGGATATTTGTTGTATTGACACAACAAAACGATCATAAAAAGAGCCATAAAGAATACCCAGGACAGCTATATCCCATCTTTTCTGACAGTATTGACATTAAGACTTCCTCATCATGTGCGTGAAGCACATCACCATCGCCTGACGGCTGAATGAGTGAAGATGCGGAAGTCAGTGAATTGCGTATGTCATAAAATGGCTATAGCAACGATCCAAGGGCAGAGCGGCAAAGCTGCCCGCCACCAATATCCTCCGCCCCCTTTCTGGGCAATGTGGGTGGTTAGGCTCGGTATGGCTTTCCTCTTCAGTCTGTCGGGGATCGTTAGCGCGGACACCAACTTCGACCGCTTAGAGCAACTGGCGGCATCGGAATACGGGCAAACTGCCGCCGCCACGGTCAAAGCCTGGCGCGCCATGATCGAGAAAGACAAGACACAACCGGACCTCATCAAACTTGAGCGCGTCAACGCTTTCGTCAACTTCAAGGTTGTTTACGCAAGCGACATGGCCGTGTGGGGGGTGCAGGATTACTGGACGACCCCATTGGAGGTTTTCGGCAAGGGAAGGGGCGACTGTGAAGACTACGCCATCGCAAAATACGTCTCCCTGTTGCTGATGGACGTCCCCGTGCAGAAATTGCGCCTAGTGTACGTTCGCGCGCGCATGGGGTCACAAACCGTTGCGCACATGGTATTGAGCTATTTCGAATCCCCAACGGCCGACCCATTGATCCTGGACAACCTGATCGACTCAATTTTTCCGGCCAAACGCCGCTCCGATCTTTTCCCGGTCTTCAGCTTCAACCATGAAGGGCTGTGGGTAGGCGGGGAACAAAATTCTGCCGGCGACCCTACGGCACGCTTGTCCCGTTGGCGCGATGTGCTTCAACGCATGCGCCGTGAAGGGATCGACCCATCCCTGACAAAACTCAGCGCCCAGTCGCTGATGTCATGGAAACAGCCGAAGAAATTCAAACTGTCGTCGCTAAACACGGCCAAGTCCCGGTCGTCCTCAAATGCGATGGCAAAACATCAGGCCAGCCTGAAAACAAAAAAGATCGCCTCCGAGCACATGAAGCCCACGAAATCGAAGGCGAAAACGGCAAAATACCGGCCGTCGTCACGGAAAATCGCCAAACGATGAACATTTTTTCATTCCGTGCCCCCGACCCATTTCGGAAGTCTCAGCCATGTCTCTGATCAAACAACTCTGGATCGCCATCGCAACCGTCACCCTGCTTGCCCTCGGCGGCAGCCTGGTGGTAAGTACGCTGAACGCGCGCCAATATCTTGAACAACAACTCAATATCAAGAATTCAGACAATGCGACTGTCATGTCTCTGGCTGTCTCGTTCCTGTTGTACAACAACGATAGCGACCGCGAAAAAGCAACAACGGGCAATGTCAACGACGATCTCAAAGGCATCGTCAACACCATGCTCTCCTCCCAGTTCGATACTGGCTATTACAGCCAGATCCGACTCGTCGGTCCGGACGATGCGGTAATTGCCGATTTTCATTTCGACAAGCCCGTCGAAAACGTGCCCGCATGGTTCGTGAAACTGGCCTCCATCAAGGATCGTCCCGGAGTGGCCCATGTACAGCATGGTTGGCATCAGTTCGGCACACTCACGGTGGAAAGCCACACCTGCTATGTGTACGAGGCGCTATGGAGCAATACCCTCAAATTGCTGGGATGGTTCCTTGTTACCGCGATCATTGCCGGCCTGTTCGGCAACATCCTGTTGAGCCGGATCACTGCGCCGCTGCGTACCCTTGTCAAACATGCCCAAGCGATCGGTGAGCGCCGTTTCATCACCTCGCCGGAACCCCGAACCGCCGAATTGAAAGTTGTGGTACGGGCAATGAACGCGCTTTCCGAACGGGTGCGGCAGATGCTTGCCGAGGAAGCGCAACGGCTCGAAAACCTGCGCCGCCAGATACACGAAGATGCCGTCACCGGCCTGCTCGAACGACGCCAGTTCCTCAACGCCTTCTCCTCCCAGTTGGCCGCGCCGGAAGCGCCCGCGCAAGGCGCGCTGCTCATCCTGCGCATCGGCAGGCTCGCTGAACTCAATCGCGACCTTGGCCGGGTTGCTACCGACAAACTGCTCAATACGCTGGCTCAGGCACTCGGCAGCGAGCCCGACTCCGGTAGCATCGGGGGCCGTCTCAACGGCAGCGACCTCACCCTGCTCGCGCCATCGGCCGCCGGGTTTGAATTTTCGTCATGGGCTGCATCGGTGGCCAAGCGCGTCTACGCCGTCGCCGATGAACAGGCAAACGCCAACATGCTCACATTGTCGATAGCCGCTGTGTCATACACCCGCAACGATGCCGTAGCCACCATCCTGTCCAGGCTCGACACGGCGCTGGCTCAGGCAGAACTGGAAGGCAGCCGCGGCCTGAAGATTGAAGAGCATCGTGACGACGCGCTCCCTGTTCGCACCCAGGAGCAATGGCGCACGATACTGACGACGGCACTGGCAGAAAACGCATTCCAGACGAGCCTCTGCCCGGTACGCTCGATGCAGGGGGCGCTCATTCACAGCGAAGAAGTAATCAGTCTGTCTGCAGACGGCACCCTATTCAAGGTCGGCGACTTCCTGCCGTGGGCCGCCCGTTTCGGCCTGCTTGGACGCATGGACTATGCCGCAGCGCAAGCCGCCCTCAGCCAGATCGGCAGTGGGGGAGAATCGGTCGCCGTCACCATTTCGGCGCAAACGCTCCAGGATGGGCAGTTCGTGACCGGACTCATTGCTTTGCTGCGCGCAAACCCCGATCAGGTCGAGCGTCTCTGGATGGAAGTGCCTGAAGAAGAAGCAATACGCAATCAGGCGGCCTTCCGCGCCTTCTGCCTGGCGGTCAAACCGTTCGCCAGCAAACTGGGAATCAAGCATGCCGGCCCGCATTTCTCTGCCTTGGGCGATCTGCACGACCTCGGCCTCGACTATCTCAAGATCGACACCTCGCTGTTGCGCGACATCGACCAGAACGAGGGCAATCAGAGCTTCGTGCGCGGCCTCGCCATGCTCGCTCACACGCTTGGCTTTGTCGTCATCGCGGAAGGCATCGACCGGCTCGAACAGCAGTCGATTCTCGCTGATCTCGGTTTCGACGGGCTTGCCGGGCCACTGGCGAACTGAACACGCAGGAGGGTGACGCGCATGCCGAACTTCCCTAAAATGGATACCGTTTCGCATGAAGTACGTCCCGTCATCCTTTTACAGGAAAGAGACAATGAATTTTGAACACGCACGTTTCAACATGGTCGAGCAACAGGTTCGCCCTTGGGGAGTCACGGATCCAGGAGTACGTCAACTGCTGATGACGGTACGGCGCGAGGACTATGTGCCTCCCGCGTTGCGCACCCTGGCCTTTGCCGACATCGAAATCCCGCTGTCCGGCGGCCAGACCATGCTCAAGCCGGTCATCGAAGGACGCATCCTGCAGGCGATGGGAACCTCCCGAGTCAACACGGTACTGGAAGTCGGCACGGGCAGCGGCTACTTCGCCGCCCTGCTGGCTGCGAATGCGGATCATGTCTATACAGTTGAAATCAACCCGGAACTGGCACAGCTTGCGCGCGACAACCTCGCACGCAATGGCGTTGACAACGTGACCGTGGAAGAAGGCGATGCCTCCCAGGGCTGGTATACACAAGCGCCATATGATGTGATCGTCGTTTCCGGCGGGCTGCCTGAATTCCCTGAATCCTTGCTCTTGCAGCTCAAACCCGGCGGGCGGCTGTTCACTTTCGTTGGCTCCCCCCCTGCGATGAAGGCATGCGTTACATCGCGCACGGACAAAAAAGCCCCTCTGAGCCATTCCCTGTTTGAGACTGAAGTGCCGATGCTGCGTCACGTCCCGCAAGCGCCCGCATTCAACTTCTGAAACCTCTCGCCGTGGAATCCTGTGTCCCTGACCGCCCCGATTCGAGTGACCTCGGTCTCCCGGTCGGGCTTGCCCCGGCACAGGCTCGTCACCACCTGTTCAGGCGTTGCGGCTTGGCGGCTGTATTCATGCTGACCACAGGCACGGCAAGCGCCGCCGACCTGCTTCAGACCTACTACGACGCCCTTGCCAATGACGCCCGCCACTCCGCCGCGCGCGCGCAGCACGAAGCCGACCAGGAAAAACGCGTACAGGGACGAAGCGCCCTGCTGCCGATACTGGGTGTCAGCGCCAACGCGCAACGAAACAACACCGATTACACTCCTCAAAATGGGGTGGAAGAAAACAGGCGCTACAGCAGTAATAGTTATGCGCTGCAACTCAGCGCCCCCCTGTTCCGGGTACAAAACTGGCATCAGTACAAAGAAGGCGCATTGCAAACCGAACTGGCCAACAGCATTTTCAACCAGGAGACGCAGGAATTGATCCTGCGCACGGCAGAAGCCTATTTCGACGTACTCAACTCCCAGGACTCATTGCACGCCATTGAGCAGTTGCGCACTGCCGCCGCTGAACAGCTCGAATTGGCGCGCACCAGTTTCAAGGTTGGCACTGTCACGGTAACGGACGTACACGAAGCGCAATCCCGTTTCGACCTGGCCTCGGCCCAGGAAATCGCCGCCCACAATACTCTCGATGTGTCGCTTGAGGCACTGGCGCGCATCATCGGGCACACACCCAAAGAACTGGCGGGTCTCAAACCCGGCGTGATGCTTTCCCATCCGGAGCCAAATAGTATCGACGCGTGGGTCGATGCTGCCGAGAAAGGCAATTACGGCGTACAGACTCAAACGCTGGCGCGTGAAATCGCGGAGCGCGAATATCAGCGCGCGCGCGCCGGCCACTTGCCCACGCTGGACCTGGTGGCAAGCCATAGCCGCAATACCCGCCCTTCGGTCTCGGTCGAACGTACCGAAGGCAGCGCGGTAGGCGTACAGCTCGATATGCCGCTCTACCAGGGAGGATACGTCTCATCCCGCACGCGCGAAACGGCGGCGCTTAAGCTCAAGGCCGATTCTGACCTCGAAGAAGCCCGGCGCGCGGCGGCGCTGGCAGCGCGCGAAGCCTACCTGGGCGTCACCAATGGCATGGCACAGGTGCGGGCGCTGGAAGCGGCACAAATCTCATCCACCTCGTCGCTTGAAGCCAACCGCCTGGGCTACAAGGTAGGTGTGCGTATCAATATCGACGTCCTCAACGCCCAAAGCCAGCTCGCCGACACAGTGCAAAAACTCGCGCGCGCGCGCTACGACACCATGCTGGCTCAATTGCGGCTGAAAGCATCCATCGGCTCCCTGGGCGAAGAAGACGTGCGCGCGATCAACGCCCTGCTGGAAACGCGGAACTAGCCCTTCCCCCTTCCCAAAGAATCCGGCATCCAAGAAGCCCCTCGCGTGGCAAAGGTCACGTCCTTACCGTCGGACGTCGGCAAGAACAGGCCACGGCATCGTACTATCACTAATAGACAGGTTATCGTTATCGTGACCGCCAGCCGTGAGGCACGATAACGTCCTTTCCCCGCATACGCCAGGGACGCCTACCATGAAGTTTACGCGCATACCGATGCCCTACGCCAAGGTGCTCATCGTAGACGACGTGCCGACCAATCTCGACGTCGCCAAGGGCATCCTGAAGCCTTACAGGATGCAGGTCGATTGCGTCGCCAGCGGCATTGAAGCAATTGAACGCATGCGAAATTCCACGGTCATATACGATGCCATTTTCATGGATCACATGATGCCGGAAATGGACGGCATGGAAGCCACCCGTATCATCCGCGAAGAGCTTGATTGCGATTACGCCAGGAATATCCCCATCATCGCCCTGACAGCCGACTCTGAGGCCAACAGCGAAGAGAAGTTCCTGGGAAAAGGCTTCCAGGCGTTCCTGAGCAAACCCATAGACCCCATGAAGCTGGACAGCATTCTCTGCCTATGGGTACGCGACAGTGAACGCGAATCTCTCACTGCTTCCATGCCCATGCACAACGCCGAAGCAGAACCCGGCAAAACAGGTCAAACAGCCGAAGAAGAAATTCCCCGGATCGAAGGCATCGACTGGCAAGCCGGCCTGAATTATTTCATCGAAAACAGGGACGCCTATCTTTCTATCATTCGTTCGTATGTCGACAGCACGTCTCGTATCATCGCCAAGATATGCAATGTTACCGAAGAGACGCTTGCCGACTACGCAATCCACATCCACGGCATCAAAGGCAGCAGTTACGGCATCAAAGCCTGCGAAATCGGCAAACAGGCCGAAGAACTGGAACATGCCGCCAAGGCAGGCAATTTCCGGCTCGTGAGCCAGAATACCCCACTTTTCGTCGAAAACGCCCAAAAACTCCTGAACGCCCTTTCCAGCCTGCTCAAACCCGACACGCCAGACATAAAACCTGTCAAACATGCGCCCAATGAGGCCCTGCTGGATCAAATGGAAGAAGCGGCTGCAAATTTCAAAATCGACGAGTTGGAGGACATCATTAAATCGCTTGAACGTTTCAAATATGAAACTCAAGCGGAATTAATCGCCTGGCTACGCGAAAAAGTCGATCAGATGGAATTTTTACCCATCCATGAACGGCTTGCGCAACGAAAGCAGGAAACCGCAGGGGATAAAAAATGATGGAACAACGCAAATCTGGTGCTCCCCGGCAGACCATCGTAATCGTCGACGACAATGTGACCACTCTGAAGATCGCCCGCAATGCTCTCCACGGTCACTACGAAACCTATGCCCTGCCTTCAGGTAAGGTCTTGTTCAATCTGTTGGAAAAGATTACCCCCGACCTTATCCTGCTCGACATCGAAATGCCCGAAATCAGTGGCTATGAAGCTATCAGGAAATTAAAGGCCGATGAACGTTTATCCGAAATCCCGGTTATTTTCGTAACCTCCCGGTACGATGAAGGTAGCGAGTTGGAAGGGCTTTCTCTCGGCGCAATCGACTATATCACCAAGCCGTTTTCCCCGGCACTGCTGCTGCGCCGGATCAAGAACCACCTGCTCATTGCCGCCCAAGAAAAGGAACTGAAAAGTTTTAATACTAACCTGATGCAAAAGGTGGATCAAAAAGCTAAACAAATTATTCAGATGCAATTTGCCATTTTGAATGTCGTAGCAGAACTGGTCGAATTCCGTGACCGGAAAACTGGAGGCCATATTGCGCGTACACAGCAATACCTAGACCTTCTGGTCAAGAAAATGCTGAAAAATGGTGTATATCTCGAAGAAATTTTGTCTTGGGATTTGACTTTCCTGATTCCCTCCGCACAACTTCACGATGTGGGCAAAATTGCCATCAGCGATACCATCCTGAATAAACCCGGCAAACTGACGCCGGAAGAATTCGAGATCATGAAAACGCACGCTACGCGCGGCGTAGACGCGATCGAAAGAATCGAGCATGAAACCCATGAAGACAGTTTTCTCTTCCATGCCAAGCGTTTCGCCGGCTATCACCACGAAAAATGGGATGGCTCCGGCTATCCGCATGGGCTGGCCGGCAAGAATATTCCCCTGCAAGGTCGGCTGATGGCTATTGCCGATGTTTACGACGCATTGATTTCCGCGCGCCCCTACAAGGAAGAAATGCCGCTCGACATGGCAAGGTCGATTATCCTGGACGGTAGCGGCAAACACTTCGACCCCATGCTCATCAACGTTTTCCGCGATGTGGCCGACGGTTTTGAAGAAATCGCCACAACCAGCCGCAAGCAGGGCGATTCCTTTATTTTCAAGTGGGCAGTACCCGCATGAACAACTGACGCTCGTCAGTCTTCGTCGTTGACGATCTGAAAACTGAACGTCGTCACAGAGGCAACATCCCCAGGAGCCACTCCCAGGCCGATCATGCCCTGCCCGTGCAGCACACAGTTATCGCGCTTCAAAATCACCAGTTTGGCCTCACGGCCAAACTTCACCCAGGTTCCGTTGGTGCTGAAATCGGTCAGCGTACACTGCCCGCCAATCCACTCGATACGGGCATGCCGCCGCGACACCCGCCTGTCATCGATGACCAGCCCGCAACTTTCGCTACGTCCGATGACGAGCGCGCCATCCGTAGGTAAAAGCTGCTCATGCCGACCGTCGGTCACATCAATGTCAGCCCTTTGCGTCGAGACCGCGCCCAGGCGTTCATCGAGCAGATTGAGCGGGCCCGTGATCGTGGTCTCGGCCGTGTGCCTCCAATCGAAGCGCCACACTTTGAACAGGCCGGTCTTGCCCTTGATAGCGAGACGGTCAATGCCCGTGCAAAGTATGCGCTGCGCTTCGGGCAAGTGGGTATATAAGGATTCACCGAGAAGGATCTCATTGGATTCAGCGCGGTCGCCGAGACGGGCCGCGACGTTGACCGCATCGCCGTAACAATCTCCGCGTTGTTCGATGACTGAACCGAATTCGATTCCAATCTTGAGCCCCAATGGCGTATTCGTACTGTCAATATGCTCCATATTGCATTCGTAGAGCACATCACGGGTATGGGAAGCGGCTTCGACGGCCTCATCGCTGTGGTCAAACAATACCAGCAGACCATCGCCAAGAAATTTGACGACGTGTCCGCCCGCCTGGGTGAAATGCTTGCCAAGCATTTGGGTACAACGAGTGACCACCTGGGTTGCAATGGTATTTCCCTGAGACTCAAACAGCTTTGTGCTGCCGGTCAAATCGGCAAACACAACCGCCTTATCCGCCTGTTCAGAGATTTTCAGCGCATTGCCCTCATTCCCATCCGCTGCCATTGCCATTGAACCTTGAATACCGACGCAGACATTCTAGCACCCCAATACGATACCTGTCCTCTTCCTATCCGGAAAAGAAAAACCCATCTGCTCAATCCAGGGAGGGCAATTCAATCCGGCTGCCGGTACTATATTGATAATCGCGAAATACATGCTCGACACTCAGCAAACGGTAAGCGCCATCCGGCTCCCGCAAACTGGTTTCTTTGAGACGCCACGTATAGTGACCACACGTCCAGCAATGAAAATTTCGCATATGTGTGCACAGGCAGGTTTTATCCCATATCTTGAATTTTTGCCCTGCCGGCAATTTCGCCTTTTCACGTTCCCAACTTTCCGCATATTGGCAATGCCCGGAAGCATCGAGCAAGTAACCAAATGCCTCGCAATTTGGGCGCACACCGCTGCCAAGCGCGGGACACCCTTTAAGCATCCGCATCGGATAACCGGTCGGCGAGGCATTGTTGACTTCGATCTGCTCTTCGGTCGCCTGGAAATAAGCCTGTTTCACGTCATCCGGCAACCCGCATTCCTGCGTAACAGTAAAGCGAGTCGCCACTTGCACGGCAGACGCGCCCTGCTCCAGAAACGCCACCGCGTCGCCTCCCGTGAAAATTCCCCCGGCGGGAATCAACGGAATATCGAGTTTCTCTGCGCGCAGCCAATCCCGGATTTCCGCCAGGATGGTCATGAGGTCGTATTGCGCCCAATCTTCCCCGAAACCGAGATGCCCGCCTGCCAGAGGCCCTTCGACCACGATGTAATCGGGCAGCCTGCCGCTGCCGCGCGCGTTTTTTTTCAGGAAAAGCTGGAGCGCGCGCAAGGATGAAACGATGATGCCGAGTTTGACGTCGTGGAACCTCGGATGATCCTCGATCAGCGCAAATGAGCCCAGGTGCAGGCCAGCGGCCAGGGTGATGCCGTCGATGCCCGCATCCATCGCCGAACGCAGCCTGACCCGCAAGGTTTCGCGCGGGCTGTTCATGGTCAGCTTTTCCATGCAGTTCACGAACACCAGCCCTGGGCCGCGCTTGGCTTCCAT
>WRJU01000232.1 GCA_009778425.1 Pseudomonadota bacterium | reverse complement strand
ATCCTCGGCTTCGTCCGCGTTGGCATATCCCAACTCCTTGAGCAGATTGCGGACGATACGCCGCATCGTCGAGAAGTCGTCTACGATCAGAAACTTCGTTTTGGGATCGCCCATTTGTTTTCTCCGGCCTCTCTCTCAAGCGCTGCGTTTAGCCGACCGCTTCACCCTTGATGCCCTCGTTGGAGGAGTGGCCGCAAGGTTTGCGCGAGCACATCGGCGTCAAATTTCGCTACATAGGCATCTACGCCGACACGCTTGCCCATTGCTCTGTTGGCCTCGGACGAGAGCGATGAGTGCATGACAACGGGAATGCCATCGAAGCGGTTGTCGTTCTTGATGTTTCGCGTCAGGACATAGCCATCCATCTCCGGCATTTCGGCATCGACCAAAATGAGGTCAATCTCCTCCGAGACGTGCCGCCCGATCTGCTGTGCGTGGCCGGCCATCCCTTCAAGGCGGGTCCATGCTTCCAGCCCGTTCATGGCATGCTTGTGATGCACACCGAGTTTGTCGAGCACTTCGGCGATCTTGCGCCGCGCCACAGAGGAATCGTCGACGAAGAACACGTTGTAGGAATGTCCGCCGTGCAGTGGGTCGATATTGCCGACCACCGCTTCGCCGAAGGTGCTGGCGAGGATGGTCTCGACGTCGAGAATGGAGACCAGTTTACCGTCGCTCAGTTCCGTGATTGCAGTGATGTAGTTATGCAGGCTGTTCGAGACATTTTCCGGCGCGCGAACCTTGTCCCATTCCACACGGATGATGCGGTCGACTCCTTCGACGATGAACCCCAGGGTGCGCTGGCTGTATTCCGTTACCATCATCGAACTGCCAAGCGGCGCGTCGGGTTTTGCCAGTCCCAGTATCTTGGCGAGCGAGAGTACCGGGATCACGTTGCCGCGCAGGGAAATCAGCCCCTCCACGCCACGCGGCATGTTGGGGGCCTTGGTGATAAATGGCCTGGCCGACACCTCTCGAACCTTGAAAACGTTGATGCCGAAGGTCTCGCTCGTGCCGAGCGAAAACAGGAGAATTTCCATGCGGTTCGATCCGGCAAGCATGGTGCGCCCATCGACAGCATCGAGCAGAACCTCATCGGTCTTTATCGCAGCGCCGTTTTGTTTTTTTTGTGACTCCAGATTCAGCATGGTTTCACCTCACTTCTGTTCTTCTTTGGCCGGAACATCCACTTCGGATTCCGAAATGCCGAGAATCAGGCGCCGTAAAGTTTGCGATAGACGCAAGGGCTCGAATTTTGGAACGTATTCATCTACGCCGACTGAGAGGCCAAGTTGCTGGTTCGACATTCCGGACAGCGAGGAATGCATGACTACCGGTACACCGGCGAAACGTGGGTCGGATTTGATGTGACGGGTCAGGATGTAGCCGTCCATTTCGGGCATTTCGACATCGGTCAGCACCAGGCTGAGCATGTCGGAGACTTTGCGCCCGGAAGAGGCTGCCGAATCGGCGATTTTTTTCAGTTCTTCCCAAGCCTTTCGCCCATTGATCGCGCCGATGTATTTCACGCCCATCGTGTCGAGCGTTTGCGTGATCTGTTTGCGCGCGATCGAGGAATCGTCGGCAAACACCACCATGTACTCCTCGGCATTGTCGATGGGTTTGATGTCCTTGAAAATCAGGTTGTCATCATCGTAGTGCGTGGTTTCCGACAATACTTTTTCAACATCGAGCAGCATCACGAGCCGGTTATCCGCCAGTTCGGTTACTGCCGTGACCAGGCCGCCCATGTGCGCGACCAGCATGTCGGGCGGTACCCGCATCTGTGCCCAGTCGAGCCTCAAGATGGTGTCGACCGCTTCGACCAGAAAACCCTGGGTATGCCCGTTGTATTCGGTGACGATCATGATGTCGCGTGCCGAATCCTTTCCCAGTCCGGCATATTTGGCCAGATCGACCACGGGAACCAGTACGCCGCGCAGACTGACCATGCCTTCGACCGCAGCGGGCATTTCCGGGGCGGAGGTAATTTCGGGTGTGCGCATGACTTCACGCACCTTGAACACATTGATGCCAAACGTCTCGCGCCGCCCGCTACGTGGGTCTATGCCCAGCGTAAACAAAAGAATTTCAAGTTTATTTGTCCCGGCCAGCTTGGTACGGGCGTCGATGTTTTTCAGCAAATCGGACATTTCACATTCTCCGCCGAAAGCGGCCATATGCCTGGTCAGTGTGACCGGTTGCAGTGGCTTATGTTTTCTGATTCTGAAAATATTGACCGGAAACCCTTACATATTCTGCGGGCGGTACAATGCGATGACATTACCGACCGTGAATACATTTCTCATGATCATACGTGCGCGTGCTCGGCATGACTGTGAAATCCGCCTCCCAATCGCTGCAATAGCCGCGCGGCGACTTCGGTAATCGGGGCGACTTCCTTTACCGCGCCAAGCAATGCCGCTTCGCGGGGCATTCCATAGACGACGCATGTGGCCTGATCCTGCCCTATCGTCCAGGCACCTGCCCGCATCATATGCAGCAGGCCGACAGCGCCGTCCTTGCCCATGCCGGTAAGAATGATGCCAATCGCAGCGCGCCCAACCTGTTCCGCCGCAGAATGGAACAGTACATCGACCGAGGGGCGGTGATGATTGACGGGTTCCGAGCGTGACAATTCGCATTGATAGCCGCCATGAGGCATTTTCTTTATCAGCAAGTGTGAATGGCCTGGAGCCAGATAAGCTACGCCAGGTTCGATGGCCTCGCCCTGGGTGGCCTCTTTCACTTTCATCTTGCTCAACAGGTCGAGGCGGCGCGCGAACGAGCCGGTAAACATTTCCGGCATATGCTGCGTCATGAGAATGGGCGGGATGTCTGCCGGCAAGCGGGTCAGGACTTCACGAATGGCCTCGGTTCCGCCTGTCGAAGAGCCGATGAAAATGATGGTTCCCGAATAGGGAGCGCTTCGTACCCAAGGCAAATTCGTCGTCGCTGGGGAATTTTGCGGCAGGTTCGTCATTGTCGCGCCTTGCAAGTCCGGTTCTTTGAATCAGCGCAATGGCGAGTCCAGGCGCACATACACCGTGCGTCCGACAGAACGCAACAAATCGGCGGCGTGTATGAAACTTTCGGAATGTCCGGCGTAAATCCGCCCGTCCTGGCGCAAGAGCGGGACGAAACGTTTCAGAACACTGTATTGCGTCTGTTTGTCGAAATAGATCATGACATTGCGGCAGAAAATTGCATCGAACGGCCCTTGTACCGGCCATGCCGGAGACAACAGGTTGATACGGCGAAAACGGATGAGCCGATGCAGTTCGGCCCGCACGGCATAGGAACCGTCACCGCCGGGAATGGGAGTGAAATATCGTGACAGGTGCGTGGGTTGCACGCGATCCAGCCTGTCGCGCCGGTAGATGCCTTTTTCAGCTTGCGCGAGCACGGAGGTGTCGATGTCGCTGGCAACGATTTCTACCGGCGGCGTCATGGACGAAAAGGTATCGCAAACCGTAATCGCCAGTGAATACGGCTCTTCCCCTGTCGATGAGGCGCAGCACCATATCCTGATGGGGCGCTTTTCCTTCACCTGCTTGAGCTGGTCGGCAAGAATCTCAAAATGGTGCGCTTCGCGGAAAAAGGAAGTCAGGTTGGTTGTCAGCGAATTGATGAAAGTTTCCCGCTCACTATTATCTTGTTCAAGCCGCCGCAAGTACTGGGAGAAGGTCTGGTCGCCGCATGAGCGCAGCCGCCGTACCAATCGGCTATAGACCATGTCCTGCTTGGAAGGCGACAGGACAATCCCCGCGTTTTTGTACAACAGGCTGCGGATACGCTCAAAATCGGCGTCCGTGAACGCAAATTCGCGCTCCTGAGATGGAGCCAGGCCGGGATGGTTCAAAATTCTCTTCAGAGAGTCGTTTCCGACCGTGCTCAACCCCGGTTTAACGGATGTTCCAGGCGGCAAACTTCCCAAACCGGGACGTGCTCCCAGGCTGGGTCTGTCGCGGGAATCGCTGGAATTCGTAGAAAGTGCCATGACAAAACCTTCTCGTTTATAACCTGGGAACATTGCCGGGCGGCGCATTCAGTTCGTTTTCGATGCTATGGTCCAATTCCATCGCCCTCGGAACGGATTCTGCTGGAATCTCGTGCGATTGCCCGATCAATTCACTGCGGATGGCTTTCTCGGATTCCTTGTTGAGCACGATGATGCTGATGCGCCGGTTGATCGGGTTCATCGGGTTATCGTTATCCAGATGAACGGTGTCTGAGAGCCCCACCACGCGCACCACCTTGTTCGCCGACAGGCCGCCCGCAATCAACTCGCGCCGTGCCGTGTTGGCGCGGTTCGATGAAAGTTCCCAATTTGAAAAGCCCCGTTCGCCACCCGCGTACTGTGCCGAATCGGTATGCCCGGAAATGCTGATGCAATTATCGACATCGTTGAGCGCCTGACCGATGGAGCGCAGCAGCACCACGGTATAGGAATGCAATATGTCGCTGGAGAGATCGAACATGGGCCGGTTCTGTTCATCGACGATCTGAATGCGCAGCCCTTCCGAGATAATGTCGATCAATATCTGGTTTTTGAACATGCGCAACTGCGTGTTGGCCTCGATGAGCGCTTCGATTTTCCCTTTGAGGTCGATCAGGCGGAGGTGTTCGCGCAGCCTTTCCCGTTCCAGAGCTTCTGGGTCGGTTCCGGCTTCGCCTCCGCCCTTTTGCCTCTGCCGTGCGGCGTCGGTATTGATCAAACGCTTTGAAGAAGACGTGTCGCCGTGCCGCACCTGCCCCACTTTTCGGGATAAATCCTCGCCGCCGCCCTGGATGATGCTCGAACTGTCGCCTGACCCCTGTCCTCCCTGCATCGCCATTTTGAGCGGGTTCTTAAAATAATCGGAGATGCCCTTGAGGTCGCCCTGGGAGGTTGAGCCGAGCAGCCACATCATCAGAAAAAACGCCATCATCGCGGTCACGAAGTCGGCATAGGCGATTTTCCATGCCCCTCCGTGCGCACCGGCGGCGGTTTTCTTGATGCGTTTGACGATGATGGGCTGCTGGGTTTCGCTCATCGTTTATCTCCGCTTCAGCCCTTGCGGTTCTTGAGTTCCTGTTCGAGTTCCAGGAAAGTGGGGCGATCGTTGGCATACAGTACCTTGCGCCCGAATTCCACCGCGATCTGAGGGGCATAGCCATTCATGCTTGCCAACAGCACCACCTTCATCACCTGAAAAATCTTGCTGTTTTCCTCGACTTTCTGCCTGATCTGGCTCGCCAGCGGGCAAATGAAACCATATGAAAGAAGGATGCCCAGGAAGGTTCCCACCAGTGCACCGGCAATCATCTTGCCCAGCACGGCGGGCGGTTCCCCCACGGCGCCCATCGTATTGACCACCCCCATTACGCAGACCACGATACCGAAGGCCGGCATCGCCTGTCCGATTTCGTCAATCGCGTGCGGAGCCTGATGCGCTTCCTGGTGATGGGTCTCGATTTCCATGTCCATCAGGTTTTCAATCTCGAATGCGTTCAAGTTCCCGCCCACCATCATGCGCAGGTAATCGCACATGAACTCGATGGCATGGTGATCGGAAGCCAGCTTTGGGTATTTTGAAAAAATCGGGCTGGAATCCGGATTCTCGACATCGTTTTCTATCGACATCAGGCCTTCCTTGCGTACCTTGCTGAGGATTTCGTAGAGCAATGAAAGCAGATCGACATACACGGCGCGGTTGTACTTCGCGCCTTTGAACGCCAGCCCCAATGACTTGACCGAGGACTTGATCACCTTGGAGCCGTTACCGGCGATGAAGCCGCCGATGAACAACCCAAAGATCGCCAGGTACTCGGTGGGAACCCATAGCGCAAAGACGCTGCCATGAACAGCGAATGACCCCAGCGCAGAAGCAAGGATGACGATGTAACCGATGAGCAGAAACACGGGTTACTCCAGAACCAGCGAGTGAGTCCTCACAATGCCTGAATGTGTACGGACTGACCGTGAAAACTTGTAGCTGGAATAAAAAAAGCTGCCCGTGCCAGCAGCATGCCGCCAACCGGGTAGGAAAAGCGTCAGACAATACCTGCCCGACAGCGGCCAGCTATTTTTTGCTGCTCACGGGGAAAGGGCAGGGGCGTGTCTCAGAGCGTCGCCATTTCCTGGGCGCGCGTCTTGCGCACTGCGGCCTGCCGGGTCTTGCCTGCGCGAGAGGGCATGTTGCATAGCCCGCACACATAACCATGCTTCGGGTCGTGGGCATGCGCGACGAAACTCCCGGCGCAATCGCGGCATTCGGATAATTGCAGGAGATCGGCGTCGAAAAAACGCACCAGCGTCCAGGCGCGGGTGAGGCTCAATACCGGCTCCACCCTCCCTGCCTCGATCTGATCGAGATACAAGTGATACGCCTTGATGATCGCGTCCAGCCCGCTCAATCCCTCGCAGTGCTCAAAATAGCGGTAATACCCCATGAAAAGCGAAGAATGTACGTTGGGTTGCCAGGTCATGAACCAGTCAGTCGAAAACGGCAACATGCCTTTCGGGGGAGAAACGCCGCGAACTTCCTTATAGATTTTGAGCAATTTTTCACGGCTCAGGCGGGTCTCGGCTTCCAGCATTTGCATGCGTGCGCCAAGTCGCACCATTTCGGCGGCGCGATGAATATCTTCCGCCTCGTCGATGATTCGTTTGTTTTTCATTTGCTCTCTCTCCAGGAGCAAGGTCACACGGCCTCTTCGGTCAATCGGTTCGCGGCGATGATGGCTGCGTGCAGAGTGGATGCCGTCTCGTCCCGGCCCTCCCCGGCCATCAGGCGGGCAAGCTGTTCATCCTCAAAACGGAAACGGGGAATCAATACCGGGCTGTCGGCCATTTTGACCAGTCTGGCCGCCGACAGGTCTTCAAGGAAATCCGCCAATGCCTTGCCGATACCCAGCCGAAACATCGCCGTTTCCCGATCGAAACGCAGCATTTTTTGTGCGAGCATCAGGTACGCGACGTTCAATTCCCGGATTTCGGTCTGAAAATTTGGGTGATTCATTGAAAAATTCCCACATGTGTTCAAGGAACTAGCGGAGCCAAGTTAAAATAGGATATGAATGCTCACAAGATGAATAATTCACGCTCCAAAGCCGTTACATCGCCGCTACAGATACATTCGGCATTTTTACTCATATTGGCCCGCTCTCCGAAAAGCGTATTTCTTGATAGGAACATCAGTCATGCATGAAATGGCGCTGGCCGAATCGGTGCGCGACCTGATCGAAGCGCAAGCCGCCAAGGAGCGCTTTCACCATGTCCGTACCGTGGAATTGGAAATCGGGCGGCTTGCCGCAGTCGATGTCCCGGCGCTACGCTTTGCGCTGGGCATCGCCCTGCGCGGCACACCTGCCGACGGAGCCGATCTGCTTATCGCCGAACCGGCGGGGCAGGCTTTGTGTACGCAATGTTCGCGCACGCTGGAACTGGCACAACGCGGCGACCCCTGTTCAGCTTGCGGCAGTTATCAATTAACCGTGGTGGGCGGCGACCATATGCGCGTATCGGGCCTGGTGGTCGATTGACTGTCCGGAAGCATGAAGTATAGCTACGCTATGGCTTCTCAAAGGGGCGGCGCGTGGGCGAGGGCGAGCCAGGCTTCCGGAGTTGGATTATTCAGCAATTTCTGCGCAAAAACCAAGGCTGATTCGAGGGCGTTTTGAGCCGCTAGAGAAAGCCCTTCTCGAATTCCAAAGTCTTCGCCTTTCAAACACAATGTGAAGGCAGGGCAGGGCGGTTTTCGAAAAGTTTGCTCAAAAACAGCCAATACGGATTCGGGGGGCATGGCGTGGGTGGTGTGCCACGGCTGTTTGAGAGGTGAAATAGGAGAGAAGGAAAAGGGAGCCGGGGTATTTTGACCTGCGTCGATATAAAGCGCCAAGGTTTTGCCCTCAAGGTTGAGGGCATGATCTATTTGCAATTGAAAGTCTTCGACCCACTCAAATCGCTCGGCCATCCCCGACGACAAAGCCCACGCATTCAAGCGCTGCAGGAGAGATGGGCCTAATGCGTCATCCCCCCTGCTGGTATTGCCCCAGGCCGTCAGAAGTACCTCAGTCGTCATGTATGTCCGACATGTGGACTCTGCCGCTGGAGTCGCGGCGAAGCAGGCTCAAGCACTGGCCTTCAGCGTCGTCGAGTTCCACTTGCAGGGGCATTTTCCCAAGGGCGTGAGTGGCGCAAGACAGGCAGGGGTCGTAAGCGCGAATGGCGCACTCGATATGGTTGAGCAAACCCTCAGAAATTACGCGACCATCCAGGAACTGCATGGCAACGGAACGGATGGCGGTATTCATGGCCTGGTTGTTGTGCGTCGTCGATACGATCAGATTGCACATGGTAACCTGGTCATCCTCGTTGACCTTGTAGTGGTGGATGAGTACGCCGCGCGGCGCTTCAATGACGCCTATGCCTTCTTCCTGGCGCTCGCCCTTGACCGTCAAGTCCTTGCCGAGCACGTCCGGGTCGTCCAGCAAGTCCTGAATGACTTCGAGGCCATGAAGGACTTCGATGATTCTCGCCCAGTTGTAACTCAACGTGGAATGCACGGGTTGGTCGTTGCCGATGGCCAGCATTTTTTGCCGCGCTGCTTCGGCCAGTGGCGAGGGAATGAAGTCACACGTCTGCAAACGGGCAAGCGGGCCGACTTTATACCAGCCTTTTTCAGGCCCTAATTTTTCAATATAAGGGAACTTCATGTAGCTCCAGGGTTTGACTTCTTCCCGGAGTACCTGCGTATAGGTTTCGTAGTTGAAGCGGTCGATAATGGGTTCGCCCTTGGCGTCTTTGACGCGCAAATCGCCGTGATAAATATCCAGGGCGCCATCCTCCCGAACCATGCCCATCATACTGGATTCAAATAGGCCGAAGCTGTTAAAGAAGGCGGGGTTCGCTTCAAAGTAACGCTCTACCAGCTCAACGCCGCCCTGTGCCCATTCGATGAGTTGCGGCAGGTCTTTCTTCAGCTCGTCGCGTTCCGCAGCGGTCAAGGCTTTGTTGACGCCGCCGGGAATGGCGCCCGTGCCATGAATGCGCTTGCCAGCCGTATGGCGGATGACTTCCTGGCCGTATTTGCGGATAAGTATCCCCTGCTTGGCGATGTCGGGGTATTTCATGGCGACGCCGATAATGTTGCGTTGGGTCGGTTCGCAGTCAAAGCCCAGCAACAAGTCCGGCGAAGCCAGGTGATAGAAGTGCACGGCATTGGACTGGACAAGTTGCCCATAGTGCATCAGGCGGCGGAGTTTTTCCGCCGTCGGCGTCAGTTGTTTGGCGCCAATAATCGCGTCCATGGCCTTGCAGGCGGCCAGTTGGTGGCTGACAGGGCAAATGCCGCACAGCCGTTGCACTGTGACGGGGACTTCCCAATAGGGACGGCCCTTGATGAATATTTCAAAGCCTCGAAATTCGACGATGTGCAGGCGCGCCTGGTGAATTTTGTTTTGCTCGTCGAGCAACAAGGTGACTTTGCCGTGCCCTTCGACACGGGAGACAGGGTCGATTGCGATACGACGCAGGCCCTGAGTTGTTTTGGCGTTTTCAAGTTCAAACATGTTTTCTCCAAAATCGTTTGGGCTAGTCGAACCGTATGAGCGGGTAGTCCAGGCGCGGGGTGCGGCCAGAAGCAAAATCCGTCAAGAACTTAAAAATCGCATCCCCCGAGGGCGGACAACCAGGAATGAAATAGTCCACGCGCACGATTTCGTTAATGGGGCGGGCTTTGTCGAGCAGCAAAGGCAATTCGACGTCATTCGGAATAGTGCTGCTGACGACGCCCTGCTGTTCAAAATAGGCTTCACGCAAGATTTCACGCACATCCAAGTCGTTGCGCAAAGCAGGCAGCCCTCCATTGACGGCACAGGCGCCCAGCGCAATCAATGTGCGGCAACTGTTGCGAAACTCGTGCAAGACGTGAACGTTTTCAGAATTGCAGACGCAGCCTTCAATGATGCCGATGTCGCAAGGGCCGCAGTGTTTGATGTCGGTGACAGGAGAGCGGTCGAACTCAACCAGTTCAATCAAGTCGAGCAGCCTTTCGTCCATATCCAAAAGCGACATGTGGCAACCGAAGCAACCCGACAAGGAAGTGGTCGCCACGCGCAGTTTCCGCTTGGGAGGTTCTTGTGGACTCAGCATGTTAGGCCTCCCTCGTTGTCAGAAACTCGGTTTGAGAGCTGATGGGCAGATCGTCATAGAGACGCTGTCCGATAGGAACAGCAAAACCACGGCGCTTGGGCAAAATGGCTCCGACGGGGCAGACACTGGCGGCTTTGTCGCTCAAGGCAAAGTCGCTGTCCCCCAGCTTTCCAGAGGGGGTGTTGATGACAACGTGTGAAGCTATGCCCCTGCCGGAAAGGGCAAAAACGTTCTTCTTGTCAATCTCGCTACTGGCCTGAACACACAGGCCACAAGCAACGCAGCGATTCATGTCCAGAAAGGCTTCGGGGTGAGAAACGTCAACTTTTCGGTTTTGGAAGAAATGATTGAAGTGAGGCGTCATCATTTCCAAGTCATAGGCCAAGGCCTGAAGCTGGCAGTTCCCGCTCTTCTCGCAACCGGGACAAAAGTGGTTGCCTTCGACAAACAGCATTTGCAGCAAGAGCCTGCGCTTGTCGTGGAGTGCCGGCGTGTTGTTTTCGACTTCAATGCCCGAACGCGCAAGGGTGGTACAGGCAGAGGTGTGCCGACCGTTGATGACGACGGTGCACAGCTTGCAATTGCCATTGGGTTTGAGGCCCGGATAGAAGCAAAGGTGCGGAATGAAAACGCCCGCTTTGAGTGCCGCCTGAAGCACAGTTTGATCTGGCTCGAAGGGGATGGGCGTACCGTCAATGATAAAGGTGTTTTCCGAGTTCATAGGTCTGCTCCCAGATGAGCATCGATGTCATCTCGCTCCATGATTTCACGCGCGGGAGCCAAGGCCGCATCCAGATCAAAGGCCGGTTCAAAATCTTTCTGCTTAAGCCGCCTGTCATAAGATGGGCGGAACTTCTGCAGGGTGTCATTGACAGGGCGTCCGGCGCTTTGTCCAAGGCCGCAATGGCTGACGGTACTCAAAAGCTGGTACAGATGGGACAACTCGTTCATTTCATAGATCGTGCCTTTACCCTCGGCAATTTTGTCGAGGATGTTGCACATCAAGGTAGTCCCCACGCGGCACGGCGTACAGAAACCGCAGCTTTCATGTTTGAAGAAGTGCGCGAAATTTCTGGCCACTTCAAACATGTCGCGGTTGTTGCCGAACACCATGAGCGACCCCGAGGTGGAGACGTCTTCAAAGGCGATTTTTCGACCGAACTCATGCCGCGCGATGCACGTACCCGCCGCGCCGCCGACTTGCACCGCTACGGCGTCGTGCGCGCCGCAATCCTCAAGGATTTTGGCAATGCGCACGCCAAAGGGATATTCATAAATGCCGGGGCGGGTGCAGTCCCCGGAAATGGACAGGAGCTTGGTTCCTGTGGAGAGTTTGGTTCCCAGGCCGCGATACCACGCGCCGCCGTTTTGGGCAATCAGCGTCGCTTTGGCCAGGGTTTCGACATTGTTGACGACGGTGGGCTTGCCCAAATAGCCATAAGTGACGGGGAAAGGCGGGCGTATCCGGGGCCTGCCGGGTTTGCCTTCGAGCGACTCGAGGAGCGCCGTCTCTTCTCCGCAGATATAGGCCCCTGCTCCCATGTGGATTTCAATGTCGAAGTCAAAGCCCTTCTGGCCCAGAATATCCTTGCCCAGCAGATTGGCTTTGCGTCTGGCTTCGAGTATGGCCTGAAGTTGCTCCAGCATATAGCGGTATTCAGCGCGCAGATAGACAAGGCCCTTGGCTGCGCCGATGGTATAGCCCGCAATCGTCATGCCTTCAAAGACGCGCTCCGGGAAGGAGGACAGCAATACGCGGTCTTTGAACGTCCCCGGTTCTCCCTCGTCGGCATTGCAGACGACATAGCGTGTCTCGCCGGGCGCGTTTTTGCACGCCTCCCACTTGACGGCCGTGGTAAAGCCCGCGCCGCCGCGACCACGGAAATTGGAGGTTTTCATTTCAGCGAGCATGCCCTCGGGGCCAAGCTCGACGGCGCGTTTGAGCGCCTGACCGTTGACCATTTCCGTCGAGAGCAACACGTCTTTGCAGCGGATGTTGTCTTCAACAAGGAAAAGTTCTGTCGGCCATTCCTTCAGCGGCGTCTGTTTCTTGATGAGCTCGCATATCTGGTCAATACGCTGCGAAGAAAGCCGTGTAACGGGATAATTGTTGACCAGAAGGGCAGGGCCCTGGTCGCACATGCCCGTGCAGGAAGTGGTGTCGATGCTGACCAGCCCATCTCCTGAAACCTGCCCCTGAGTCAGGCCGAACTTCGACAACATGCGCGAAAGCAAAGCTGTGTTGCCCTGCATCCGATCTGTCACATTGTCGGAGAAGAGGACGCGGTATTTACCGCGCGGACTGCTATAGAAGAAGGCGTAGAAGTCGATGACAGACTGGACTTGCGTGCGCGCCAAGGCAAGAGCCTCGGCGAGATAGTCCACAGCCCACTGGGGAATGAAATCCAGATGTTCCTGGGTTTCCCGAAGAATTTGCATGAGGTAGTGCGGATTGCGGGAATAGCGCTCCAGAATGGGCTCCAGCACTTCCCTGGCAGAAGAATTATCAAGGCTCAAAGCACACTCCTTTTTTGAAAGTGACCGCTTCAGCAAAAATATCCGATGCGATAGAACAACACGCCCGGTAACTTGTCAAGGGCTATATGTTAAAGGAGCGGCGCGGTCTCGATTTCCAAGCAAAAACAAGCCCCTAACTTCAGACAAATCATATACGATAATATAAATACACACATTTATCGGAAAACTTGAGGTGAGTGGCTATGTGCCTGACCTGCGGCTGCGGAATGCCCGATACCCATACCCATGAACATGTCCACGAGCACGGTCATTCCCACGAGCACGGCGGGCATACCCACGAGCACGGCCATGCCTTTGAGCATATGCACGACGATGGGCAGGCCAGCCGCCGCCTATCGCTGGAGCAGGACATCCTGGGCGAGAATAACCGCTATGCCGCTGCAAATCGCGCGTACTGGCGCGCCTTGGGCGTGTTTGCGCTCAATCTGGTGTCCAGCCCCGGCTCAGGCAAGACCAGCGTACTGGCGCGCACCATCGAAGCGCTGTGCCCAGAGTTGTCGATGGCCGTGATTGAAGGCGACCAGCAGACCGCCAACGACGCCGAGCGCATCCGCGCCGCTGGCGCTCCCGCAGTGCAGATCAACACCGGCAAGGGCTGCCATCTGGACGCCCATATGGTGGGCCATGCCGCGCACGACCTGCCGCTGGCCGATGGTGGGCTGCTGCTGATCGAAAATGTGGGCAATCTGGTGTGTCCGGCGGCCTTCGATTTGGGCGAAGCGCACAAGGTGGTGGTGCTGTCGGTAACAGAAGGCGAGGACAAACCGGTCAAATACCCGGATATGTTCGCCGCTGCCGACGTGTTGTTGCTCAACAAGATCGACCTGCTGCCCTACGTGGATTTCGACGTGGCGCGGGCGCTGGCCTATGCGCGCCAGGTCAATCCCGGCATCCGCGTGTTTGAACTTTCCGCGCGTAGTGGCGAAGGATTGGCGGCCTGGTTCGACTGGCTGCGCGCGGGTTGTGCCGCCGCATTAGGTGACAGAGGCTGCCACGGCCCATGATCGAGCGGCGGCGTTTGTGGATCAGCGGCTGTGTACAAGGCGTCGGGTTCAGGCCCTTCGTCTGGCACAAGGCGACCCAACTGCGCTTGGACGGCGAGGTCTGCAACACTGACGGCGGCGTGCTGATTGATGTGCAGGGCGAGCGCGACAGCTTGCAGGCGCTGGAAGCGGCATTGCGGCGCGACTTGCCGCCATTGGCGCGCATCGACGGCATCAGTGCCAACGCCGCGCCGCTGCGTGCTGATTGGCAGGGCTTCCGTATCGCCCGCAGCCGCGACACGGGCGCAGTGGCGGCGGCTATTCCGGTCGATACCGCTGTCTGTGATGCTTGCGTGGAAGAGCTATTCACGCCCGGCAATCGCCGCTGGCTGCATCCCTTCATCGGCTGCACCAATTGCGGCCCGCGCTTCACGCTGGCTCTGCGCACGCCTTACGACCGCGCGCATACCAGCATGGCGTCCTTTGCCATGTGCCAGGACTGCGCGCGCGAATACAGCGATCCGGCCAGTCGGCGCTTTCACGCCGAGCCTATCGCCTGCCCAAAATGCGGGCCGCGCTTGCGATTGGAGGATTGGCGCGGCTCGGCCAGCGACGCGAATGCCGCGCAGCTTGACCCCATCGAAGCCGTCTGGCGCTTGATAGAAGCTGGCGGCATCGTCGCGGTGCAGGGGCTAGGTGGTTTTCATCTGATATGCGATGCGCGCCAGTCGGCCACGGTGGCTCGTCTGCGCGAGCGCAAGCGCCGACCTGCCAAACCGTTCGCTACCTTGGCGCTCAACGCCGCTTCGGCGGCGCGCTGGGTCGAACTGAACGACGAGGATTCGCGTCTGCTCGGCAGCGCACAGCGCCCCATTGTGCTGCTGCCCTTGCGCGAGAAGAGGCCGAGCGCGTTGTCAGGCATCGCGCCCGGCCTGCGCCAACTGGGGTTGATGCTGCCGAGCACACCCATCCACACCCTGCTGTTTCACACCGCGCTGGGCCAGCCGCAGGGGCAGGACTGGCTGCGGGCGGCGAACGACTTGCTGCTGGTAGCGACCAGCGCCAATCGTTCCGGCCAGCCGCTGCTGACCGATCCGGACGAGGCTCGGGACGAATTGGCGGGCATTGCCGACGCAATGCTCTGGCACGACCGCGCCATCGCTGCGCGCTGCGATGACAGCGTGGCCTTGCCGCGCGGCAGTGCTGAACCGCCGCTGTGGCTGCGCCGTGCGCGCGGCCAAGTGCCGATGCCGCTGATCTTGCCGCGCTCCGGCTCTTCGAGATTGTCGCAAAACGCTTTCGCCCCTGGTCTTTCTCCCTCCCCCCTCGCGGGGGAGGGCTGGGGAGAGGGGGCTGCGGCGGTGGATTCGAGCGCGAAGGTTCGTTTTGAGCGCCGCT
>WRJU01000231.1 GCA_009778425.1 Pseudomonadota bacterium | reverse complement strand
CGGCGATCAGGCCGAGCAGTTCTTCCTCTTGGTAGGGTTTGCCGAGGTAATGGTTTGCGCCGATTTCCATCGCGTAGTTGCGATGTTTGTCGGCCAGTCGTGAGGTAATCATGATGATCGGCACGTTTCTCAGCCTGGCGTCGGCACGGATGTTGCGGACGAGATCGAAGCCGTCCATACGCGGCATTTCGATGTCGGAGAGAATCACGTCGGGCATGTTGTCGATCAGCGACTCGATGGCGTCGACGCCGTCCTTGGCAGTGATGACGCGGTAGCCCTCGCGCTCCAGCAGGCGGCTGGTGATCTTGCGCACGGTCAACGAATCGTCGACCACCATGACCGTTGGTTCATGCGCGGCTTCCGGTTCCGATATGGCCTCGATCATTGCCGATATTGTTCCGGGAAGCCTGCTGGCCTGGCCATAGCTGATCTCGCGGCTCGCCATCGCGACCGGATTGATGATGAGCACGATCTCGCCATTACCGAGCACGGTGGCTCCGGACATGCCAACGATGCGGGCCAGTTGCGGGCCGGCGTTCTTGACGATGATTTCCTGGTGGCCGCGCAGGCCATCCACATGCAAGGCCAGGGTCTGCGAACCGGAGTGCAGCAGCAGTACCCAGCTATAGTGGCCGATTTCCGGTCGGGCGGCGGGGTTGCCGAGCAGGTTCGGCAGGTAGCGGTAGCCGTATTGCTGCCCAAGCCATTCGATGCTGCCTTCCGCCCGTAGACGCTCGATGGCATCGATCTTCAACTCCATGATTTGCGAAATCATGCTTGCCGGGATCGCGTAATGTTGGGTGTCGGAGCGTACCAGCAGCGCCTGGGTGACGGCCAGGGTGAGTGGCAAGTAGATGCTGAACGTCGTCCCCGTGCCGGGAGTGGAAGAGACGTCGATCCGACCGCCGACCGTAGCAGTTTCGGCCTTCACGACGTCCATGCCGACTCCTCGACCGGAAACGGCGGTCACTTTTTCGGCAGTCGTGAAGCCGGGAAGGAAGATCATATTGGCGAGCCGCCGTTCATCGACGACCTCGTCAGGCTCGAGCAGGCCGCATTCGCGGGCGTTCTCTGCGATGCGCTCGAAATTCAGCCCCGCGCCATCGTCAGCCAGTTCGATGACGATTTCGTTGCCTTCCTGCCGCGTCGTGAGCGTGATCTGGCCGATTTCGGGTTTGTTCTTCGCCCGGCGCACTTCCGGCGACTCAATGCCGTGTGCCAGCGCGTTGCGCAGCAGGTGTTCGAGCGGCGCAACGATGTGGTCGAGTACGCTGCGGTCGATTTCGATGCCGCCGCCGCGCAGGTCGAGGTTGGCGCGTTTGCCGAGGTCCCTGGCGCCCCGGCGCACGATGCGGTACAGGCGCACGGCGAGGCTGTCGAACGGAACCATGCGTACCCGCATCAGTGCCTGTTGCAACTCGCGGGTGGTGCGTGCCTGGCTGTGCAGGGCAAAGTCGGCGCTGTCGAGGTTCTTCAGCAGGTTCTGCTGCACCGTGGTAACGTCGTTGACGCTCTCGGCCATCATCCGCGTAAGTTCCTGCAAGCGGGTGTAGCGGTCCATCTCCAGCGGGTCGAACGCGGTATGGCTGCTTTCGGCCTGGGCGACGCGGGTCTGCATCTGTGCGTCGGCCTGGATTTCGATTTCACGCAACTGGTTGCGCAGGCGGATGACGTTTTCGGTGAGATCGAGCAGGCTATGGCGCAGCAGGCGCAATTCGCCTTCGATCCGGGTGCGGGCGACGCCGATTTCGCTGGCGTCATTGACGAAGTCGTCGACCATTTCCGCGCGTACGCGCAGGGCAGCACCGATGGCCTCGCCCTCGGTTGCCGTGCGGGCAGCGGCGGTAACGGGAGCTTTCCTTTCTGGTAAAGGCGTAACCACGGCGGGGGGAGCAGTCGTTCCGGCGAACACTCCGTACCCGGTAGAGCTGTCAGTGGCAGCAGGGGGCTGGATGGAGAAATCGGCGGACGGCTCAACTGCGGTTTCGGCAACGGGAAGTTCAGGAGCCGAACCCGTGCTCAGCACGGCAACCATCTGTTCGATGCCATCCACTGCGGAAGCGATTTCGTCGACGAGGGCGGCAACGTCATCCCCGGCGCTGAGCGCAGACTCCACGCGGGATTCGAGTTGGTGCACCCGATTGCCAAGAAGCATTGCCCCGGCCATCCGCGCGCTGCCCTTGAGGGTGTGCAGTTGCCGTTTTACGAGCATGGAATGCGCGGTGTCGGTGAGATTGCCGTTCCAGGCGCGCAGGGTAATGTGCAGCGCGTTGATCAGTTCCCCGGCTTCTTCGAGGAAGATCGGAAGCAGTTGTTCGTCGATTTCGTCGTGAATCGGCGGCGAGCCGCTGGTCGTCGGGAAGGGCGGCTTCAGCGCGGGTTCGGATTGGATGCTTGCGACGGCTTCGGGGAATACTTTCGCCACAATCTCGGCGATGGCCTTGTCGTCGGTCTTTTGGGCGGCAAAGTCTGGCGGTTCATGGCCGACCCTGTCGAGCTGTTCGATCAGTTCCGGCGTTTCCAGCGGCATTTGCAGGTTGATGACCTTGGTCAGCATGTTGTCCAGCGTATCGGCGCTGGCCTTGAACAGGTCCAGTTCGTTGGCTGTCGGCGGGCGTTTCAGGTCGTAGATGCGCTGCTGCGCCAGTTCCAGTGCCTTGCCGAGCGTATATAGCGGGGTGCAGTGCGCGGTGCCGGAGATGCCTGCGCATGAATGCGCAGCGCGTAAGGAGGCTTCCGGCAGCAGCAGGACGGGGTTGTCGGCAAGGTGGTCGAACTCCTGGTGCAGCGTGATGATGTGCGTCTGGGCTTCGGTCACGTAGAGTTCAAACAATGCTCGCGATATTTCGGTACTGTCGATATAGAGCGTGTCGGAATCGGGTCTGAGTTCGGGTTTAGGTTCAGGTGCAAACTCGAATTCGGGCAACGGTTCTTCGGCAACAAATTCGGTTTCGGTTTGATCCGCCTCGATGGGGAGGAGGGGGATTTCCTGATACGTCTCAGAGGAGTCTTCGGCTTCGGGAACGCTTGTTTCGCTCGCCTCGTCCTGGATGAAAAGGGCTGCGCTTGGCTCGTCTTCAAACGGCGCGTCTTCACCAGGGAGAGTTTGATCAGGTTCGGCGGCTTCGCTTGCTGAGGTTCCAAGGTCGAATTCGACGGTTCCACTCGTGGATGTTCCAAAGTCGAATGCGACGATCCCGCTCTTGGATGTCTCGGGGTCGAATTTTTCGAGACTGAAATCTTCAAGATTGAATTCTGCCGGTTTTCCGTCAGAGTCGGATGTGAACGGTGAGAAATCGAAAGGCTCGAATTTCGGCACGGCCGGTCGCTTGATCCTGGGGCGCGCGGGCGGTTCTGCTGCCTTGGGGGGAGAGGTTTCAGGCGCGGGGGCTTCAGCGTGGCCGGTCGCTGCAGGCTCATCGAGCGGGACGATGTTGATATCGTCATCGCTGACAAACTCGTACACTGCCTCCTCGGGCACGGGCTGGGCGGGGATGGACTCCGGTTCTTCGGCTTTCGGTTCTTCGGTTTGCGGGAGATCAAGATCGAAATCGAGATCGAAAAATTCGGGCGCGGCTCCGAAGCTGACTTCCGGCTCGCCTTGTTCTGGCACAGATTCAGACTCAACTTCGGGTTCGAATGCAGCCGTCGGCATGGGGGCTTCGACGGGCGCGCTGCTGCTGCGCAGACGCTCGGACTCTGCCAGGAGTGCCGAGACGTCGCGCCAGTATTCGGCTTTTTTGTCGATCTGGTTGACCCAGGCCGTGAATTCGCGGTGGGCGATGGCAAGCAGTTTCAGCAGTGGCGGAGTGACCTGCCATTCGAGCTGCAGCCAGCGGTTGAGGGTCTGTTCCAGTCCCCAGGCGGCTTCGCCCAGATCGGTCAGTCCGACCATGCGACCGCTGCCCTTGAGGGTATGGAAACCGCGCCGGATGACGGTGAGGTTTTCGTGGTTGCCGGGGGAGGCGTGGAGCAGCTTGAGATGGTCGATGACCGATTTCAGTACCTCGCGCGCTTCTTCAATGAAAATGGCGAGCAACTCGGCATCGAGGTCTGCCTGGGTCGTTTGAGGGACAGGGATGTGGCTGCTGGTAGCAACTGCTGGCGGCGGGGCGGTTTTCGGTTCCGTGGACGATTCCAGCGATACCTCGATTTCCGCTCCTGCCTCGGTTTCGATCTCGAAAGCCGGGAAAGTCTCGATACCGTCGGACGGGCGACCGGAAGGCGCTTTGGCTTGTGATGTCACGCCAACTGGAACCGCAGAAACGTCAGGCAGTTCCGATTGGCTGATGCCGACGAGTTTTGGTTGGGCGGAGGCGGTGGTCGGGCTCAGGAAATGGACAACGGAGCTGCGGTTGTATGGCAGCGACTGGACGAAGAAGCCCAGGGCCGAGAAACGCCGCGCAAGTTCGGTGAGTTCGGCATCGTCGACGGGGGTGTCCTGCTTGGACAGGCGGTCAATGATCTCGCCGGCTTCCCGGATCAGGGAAATGGCATCGTTCTCGCCGAGCAGGGATAACGCGCCTTCGACCTGGTGCAGCGGCGCGTGCAGGGTTTCCAGCGGCGCGCGTTTCAAGTGGTCGCGGAAAAAGTCGTCCAGGGTCTGTTCAATGGTGGCGAGGCTGGAAAGAATTTCGCGCGAAAGCTGCGCAATCGCTTCTTTTTCCTGTTGTTTGAGCGCGGATTCGACGCTGGCCGCACTGGGCGGTGCGCCGAGTTCTTCACCGCGCGCAAGCGCCTCCAGCCTGGAGAGAGCGTCGCCAACCTGAGCCTGGAGGCTGGGGTCGGGCAGCCCACGGTCAAGTGATGCTTCCGCCAGCAGGAGGGCAGTGGCAAATTCGAGGGCGATAGGTTCGGAATAATGTTCCGGGTTTGCGTTCAGCCAGGCAATGAAACGGCTCATGCCGCCGAGCAGCCGGTAGAGGACGGGGCGGCTGAGCGGGGCTGTGGCTTTCGTGAACGCTTCAAGCTGGACATCGAATTCGGACAGCGCCGTCGCGCCGCGTTCGCCGATGGCGTTCCATTCATCCTTGATACGGGTGAGGTGCGCGCGCAGTTCCTGAAGCAACGGCCCCAGGGGAAGGTCACTGACGAGCGCGCCTTCTTCAGGGATCAGGGCATCGAGTTGCCATGCCTGGCGCGCCGCCTGTTGGGTCGGCGTGGAGGCCGGCCGACTGGCGACGTGATAAAGCAACTCGCGCAACAGGCGCTCGGGCAAGGTTTGCTGTGCGTTGTCTCCGGCACGGTGCAACTGGGATTCGATCCGGGGCAGCAGGTGCTTGACGGCAGGCAGGTTATCGGCCGGCATGTCGAGCAGCGTGTCGATGAACGCTTGCCCGGCCCACCACAGGGAGCGCATCCCGGGATTGTCTTCAGCCAGTTCGACACTGGCCAAGGCTGCGCGCATGGCGTCGATACTGGCGGCGTCCGGCTGGCGCAGCCAATCGAGCAATCCACGTTGGAAGCTCAGGCGCATGGCCCGGCGTTGCTGCTGCCGTTGTTCCGCATCGAGTTTCGGCGCTTCGTCACGCGGGGGGATGCGTACGCTCAAGTCTGGGAAGAAGAGATCAGCGGGCGAAGGAGTTGCTTCACCGCGAGCAGATACGAGTTCCCGGTACAGCGGCAGCAAGCGCAGTGGCTGGTCGGGCGTACCATGAACCAGTTCGTCGAGATAGTTGGCGATGCTGGCAAGCGCGCGGCGGCCAAGAGCGATTTGTGCTTCGTCGAGCGGCAGCTCATTTTTGGCAAGCGCGGCAAGGAACAAGTCCAAGGCCGCAGTGAAATTTGTCAGCCCGTCCAGCCCGATGATGGACAAGGCTCCGCTGGCCTGATGCAGATGGGTTTGCGCGAATTGTATCTTGGAGGCACCATCTTCCGATTCGAGCGCGGCTTGCAGGCTCTCAGCCGCATGCGACAGCGCCTGATCGATCTCGCTTTTGACCCAGGTAAGCGGACCGAGATCCGGTTCGTTGGCGTGCGTCATGAAGGCAACCCTGTGCTATTCCCTGTTCAGACCTTGAAACCGGAAACTGAACCCTTGAGTTCGATCGCGAGATCGGCGAGTTGTCCGACCGATTCCGCCGTCTGCTTCGTGCCGTGAGTCGTTTGCTCGGTAATGGCGAGTATCTCTTTCATTGATTCGGCGACCCGGATGGCATCTGCGGCCTGATCCTGCGTGTCGGTGGAGATTTGTTCGATCAGGTGAGCCGCGTCCATCGACACCTGGCCCATCTCGGCCAGCGCCTGGCCTGCCGCGTCGGACAGGCGCGCGCCTTCCACCACGTCGCGGGTGGCGTTTTCCATTGCGCCAACGGCATCCTGAGTGTCGGTCTGAATGGTTTTCACAATGGCTGCGATTTGCTTGGTCGCTTCAGCCGAGCGTTCCGCCAGCCGCTGCACTTCTTCCGCAACGACAGTGAAGCCGCGCCCGGCCTCTCCCGCAGAGGCCGCCTGAATGGCGGCGTTCAGGGCCAACACATTGGTCTGTTCGGTAATGTCGGAAATCAGTTCCACGATTTCGCCGATTTCCTGTGAGGATTCGCCCAGGCGCTTGATGCGTTTGGAGGTTTCCTGGATTTTTTCGCGAATCGCGTTCATGCCGCGGATCGTGTTTTCTACCGAATCAGCCCCTTTGCGCGCGGATTCCAGCGAACGGCGGGCGACCTGGGCGGTATGCAGCGCCCGTTCGGACGAGGCGATCATCTGTTGCGCCATGTTCTGTACGGTCGCGCCAGCATCCTCGATCTGGTGCGACTGGCGTTCGGTTGCGTCGAGCAGTTCGGCGGAGGTGTGCTGGGCGGTCTGGGTCGCGCCCGTCACACGTCCGGCAGCGTCGTTGATCCGGCTGACCAGCGCCGCCAGTTCTTCGATGGTGTAGTTCACCGAGTCCGCGATGGCTCCGGTGATGTCTTCCGAGACCGTGGTGCGGATGGTGAGGTCGCCGTCGGCGAGGTCGCCCATTTCGTTCATCAGGCGCAGGATCGCCGCCTGGGTGTGATTGCGTTCTTCTTCGGAGAGTCTGCGTTGCCGGTCGATACTGGCCTGACGGACGCTGACATCGGTTCGGTACACTTTGACGATGAGAATCAGCACGAGCAGGGTGGCGACTGCGCAGCCCCCGATCCAGTGCGAAAGTGAGCCGGAGAAGCCTGTGGCCAAGACAAAGGAGGCGCTTAGTTCGTCGAATTTCCTGAAAATATCCGCCGATTGCCTGGATAGATCATTGCTGGCCGCCAGGATTTGGACAAGTTTCACCTGGTCGCTGCCGCTGTTGACCATCTGTTCGCGGACGCTTTCCAATGCGCTGCCCGGCATGGCCTTCAGGTCGGCCAGACGAAGCATGGTGCTCTCTGGGAAGTCCCTGGATGCGCTGGTGAACTTGATCAACTCGTCCTGATTTTGTTTCTCAACGATTACCTGGATGTTCTGCTGCATATTCTGCCAGACTGCGCCGATGCTGCTGAGCCTCGCCTGCTCGTTGATTTGCGGTGTCAGAAGTGTCCGTCCACCCTGTCCGGAAAGCGTTTCTCCCTGATTCAGCGCCCTGAATAACTCGTTGAAGCGCTCACGATCCTTTTTCAATTCATCAAAGGCCTCGATTTGCCCCTGCAACACCAGTTGCCCGTTTTTGGCGATTTTTTGCGAGAGGGCCTGCAATTCACCCGTCAGCGCGACCTGTTGCGTTACCGCGTTGATGTTCCAGGTCTGGAGGAACATCAGGAAGGCCGTTCCCGCGATCAGCGCTATGAACAATACGGCCAGGTAGAAGACTCGCGAGGTTCCCCCTGCGGGTTTTCCGCCCGATGCCGCAAAAATCCGCTCAGCGGTCGACGACCGCAAAACGGCTCCCTTTTCTTCCAAGAGGGTGGTGTCCGAAGGGCGTTCGGTTCCGGATGATTTGTTTGAAAAAAGCTTGAATGCCATGTGTTTTGCTCCACTGCGGTTGCCGACCGACAGGAAAACCGAATTTTATTGGAAAGCGTATATCCTCGTCCTAATTGATGCCGACGTCGAGAAAAATGCTGTTGGATAAAAGTTGCGAAACATCCAGCCGCAACCAGAGGTTGTCATGTGCGTCCCGAAACCGCGCGAGAACCCAAGGGCGTGGATCGTCCGCCTCGGCGTCAGGCTCGAAATCTTCTTCATTGCGCAGCCCCAATACGCGCGATACCAGGATGGCGCTGTGCACACCCTGCCGCGCGCCAACGAGCAACAGGCGCGTCTGGGGGGCGGGTGAGGAGATCGCCGGGCCATCGTGGAAACGCGATAAATCAACGACACTGTATAAGACCCCCCGTACATTGACCAAGCCACGATACCACTCATGCGTGAGCGGAACCGGCGCCAGCGCGGGCGGAGAGACGATTTCACCGGATTCCGGCAGACTGAGTAGCCAATGCTCGTTGCCTGCCTGCACCCCGAGCAGGCTCCTACGCTCACTCGCGTGAACATTTGCCAGGCGGCGGGTAAGGTTTTCCTGGAATTCGCGTAGGCTGGTCCGTTTGGACATGGTGTGCTTTAACCGATGCTCTTGATGCGCGCGAGCAGGGCGGTGAAGTCGAGAGGTTTGACGATGTAGTCGTATGCGCCCTGGCGCATACCCCAGATTTTGTCTGTTTCAAGCCCCTTGCTGGTACACATGATGATCGGGATGCCGCGCGTGGTTTCTGCGCGCGAGATTGTGCGCGTGGCCTGATAGCCGTTCATGCCGGGCATGACGACATCCATCAGGATCAGGTCGGGCAATTCACTGCAGCTCTTGCTGATGGCATCTTCTCCGCTTTCGGCGGTGACGACCTCATAGCCATTGCGGGTCAGAATCTCGGACAGCGCCAACCGCTCAGTGGGCGAATCGTCGACTACGAGTATTTTTCTGATGGTCATTGTTTTTTCCGTTGGGAATTCCGAGGGGCGTTCAGCGTAGGCGGACACCGCCATGTTCTGTAACGGCCCTGATGAGGCTGTCTTTCGTAAAAGGTTTGGTGAGATACTCGTCGGAACCTACCATGCGGCCGCGCGCGCGGTCGAAAAGCCCGTCCTTTGAGGACAGCATGATGACCGGCGTTGACGCCAGTTTAGGGTTTTTCTTGATCAGGGCACAGGTCTGGTAGCCATCGAGCCGCGGCATCATGATGTCGACGAAAATAACGTCCGGGCGATGATCGGTAATCTTCGCCAATGCGTCAAAACCATCTTCGGCCAGCAACACCTGACAGCCCGCCTGACTGAGAAAAATCTCGGCGCTGCGGCGGATGGTGTTACTGTCGTCGATAATCATCACTTTGAGTCCGCTCAAATCCATGCGCTGTGCCCCTGAGAACGTAACGCCTCATTTTGTAGCTTAGCTTTATTGCAACCGTCGGCAAGCATACCGCAAAGAACGTGTTTCGATAAAGGCAGAAAGTCCCGGAATGGGAAAATGCTTCCAAAAAAAGAGGGATACGGGCAAAAAGGGGATGTCAGTACATTCGCGGATTCCTTTTTGGATGAAATAGATAAAAGGAAAGAATGGATAGAATCAGGCAGTCTTTGTTGCGGGGTCTTTATGCAGTGACGCCGGATGAATCCAATACCGAGCGTTTGCTGGAAATGAGTGCCCGTGTCCTCGCGGCTCGTCCGGTGTTACTGCAATATCGCAATAAATCCGCTTGTCCGGCGCTCGCCCGCGAACAGGCGTCCCGACTGCTTGCGCTGTGCCGCGCTGCCGAGGTGCCGCTCATTATCAACGATAGTCTGGAATTGGCTCTTGAGCTTGCCGCCGATGGCGTCCACCTCGGGCGCGGCGATGGTGACATGGCACTTGCCCGGCGGGCGCTGGACGCGCTTGGGCCGGGGCGCATTCTCGGGGTGTCGTGTTACGGTGAATGGGAAAGGGCTGTGATGGGCGCAGCGGCTGGAGCCGATTATGTGGCTTTCGGCGCGATGTTCGCCTCGGTCACCAAGCCGGAAGCGCCAAGCGCGCCGCTCGAACTGCTCACGCGGGCGCGGCGCGAATTGGAATCGAACGTGGCGGTCGCGGCCATCGGGGGCATTACCCTCGACAACGCGGGTAAGCTCTTCGAGGCCGGGGCCGATCTCGTGGCGGTCGTCTCTGATGTGTTCGGCGCTGCCGATCCTGGCAAACAGGCGGCGGCTTACCGCGCCCTGGCGCGAGAATGAGGGCCAGTTGCGGCGACGCGGCGATGCGGGGGAAAATTCCACTTTTCTTTTGCCGGACGGCGCACTATGAACAATCGTAACGAAGCCCTTTTCAATCAAGCCCAGCAACGCATCCCCGGTGGGGTCAACTCGCCCGTGCGCGCTTTCCGCTCGGTCGGGGGCGCACCGTGTTTCATCGAGCGTGCCGAAGGGGCAAGGATGTGGGATGCCGAGGGGCGTGCCTATATTGATTACGTTGGCTCATGGGGGCCTGCGATTACCGGCCACGCCCATCCGGAAATCGTTGAAGCGGTACGCGCGGCGGCGGCCAAAGGGCTTTCTTTCGGTGCGCCGACGGCAGCCGAGATCGAAATGGCCGAGCTGTTGTGCGCGTTGCTGCCCTCGCTTGAGATGGTGCGGCTCGTCAATTCCGGAACCGAGGCGACGATGAGCGCGATCCGGCTGGCGCGCGGGCATACCGGGCGGGAAGACATCATCAAGTTCGAGGGTTGCTACCACGGCCACGCCGATAGCCTGCTGGTCAAGGCCGGTTCCGGCATGCTGACCTTCGGCAATCCGTCATCAAAAGGCGTTCCGGCGGATTTCGCCCGGCATACCATCGTGCTCGATTACAACGATCTCGATGGAGTCGAGGCCGCATTTAAGGCGCGGGGTGGGGAGATTGCCGCCGTGATCGTCGAACCCGTGGCGGGCAACATGAACATGGTGCGTCCTCGCCCCGGTTTTCTGGAGGGATTGCGCCGCCTGTGTACGGAATACGGTGCGGTGCTGATTTTCGATGAAGTGATGACGGGTTTTCGCGTTGGCCCGCAAGGGGCGCAGGGGTTGTTCGGCATCTCCCCCGACCTGACTACCTTGGGCAAGGTCATCGGCGGCGGCATGCCGGTGGGCGCTTTCGGTGGGCGGCGAGACATCATGGAAAACATCGCTCCGCTCGGCCCTGTCTATCAGGCGGGCACTCTTTCCGGCAGTCCGGTGGCGGTGGCCGCCGGACTGGCTTCGCTCAAACTGACCCGCGCCCCAGGCTTTTATGAGGCGTTGGCCGCGCGCGCGCGTCGGCTGACCGAAGGGCTTGCCGATGCCGCGCAAGCCGCCGGGGCGGTTTTTTCCGCCGATGCCGTCGGCGGCATGTTCGGGCTTTATTTCAGCGCGCGCGCGCCGGAGTCGTTCAACGAAGTCATGGCGATGGATTGTGAGCGTTTCAACCGCTTTTTCCATGCCATGCTGGAGAAGGGACACTACTTTGCGCCTTCGGCCTTCGAGGCCGGTTTCGTCTCCTCCGCGCATGGCGAAGCCGAAATCGACGCCACAATTATTGCGGCGCGGGAAGTGTTCGCCAGCTTGGGGTGAATCGGTGCTCTCCACCCGTTTGCAGGAGATGGGCGAGGGAGAGGGATAAAACGTGCTCAGGCGCACGGGTCGTCCGCGCCTGCTGCCGTTTCTTCCGTAGTGGTGAATGTCCAGGCGCGCGTGATGTCCAGCGCGTCCGTATCGCGGCGTATTTCCGATGGGAAAGGCTCGAAAGGCGCGGCCTGCCGGGCGATGTCGATGACGCTGTCGTCGAGAGCCTTGTGGCCTGAACTCCGGTCGACACGGGCTTTTTCAAATGAGCCGTCGGCGAGGATGGAGATTGTGACGATCATCTCCCCGTAAATCTTTCCGCGCGCCGCCTCGGGGTAATGCAGCACGGAGCTGCACGCGATTTTGCGCCGGAACCCCACCAGGTATTTTTCAAACCGTGGCTCTTTTACGGTTCCTGCGATCTGTTTGCGGCGCACGAGTTGCCGTTGCTGGTAGTCCTGGTGGCGCCGCGCGATTTCGGCCTCCAGTTCCCGGATACGCGCTTCACTGGAAGCATTTGTCTCATTTGCCGCGCTGGCGGGAAAAGGTGCGAGGAGCGCCAGGGAGAGTGCGAAAGGGAGCGCGAGTTTCATCGCGTTTTTCTTATATCAGGAATAGTGTCGCCAGCCCGAGGAAGATGAAAAACCCTCCTGAATCGGTCAGCGCGGTAATCATCACGGAACTGCCGATTGCCGGATCGTTACCGAAGCGTTGGCGCAGCATCGGGATCAGGACTCCGGCACAGGCGGCGAGCAGCAGGTTGAGCGTCATTGCGGCGGTCATCACCAGCCCGAGTGAAATTTTCCCGTAGAGCCACCAAGCCAGTACGCCGAGCAGCCCTCCCCAGACGAGGCCATTGAAAAGGGCGACACCGAGTTCCTTCTTCATCAGCCGCTTCAACGCGCTTTGTTCGACCTGGCCGATGGCGATGGCGCGCACGATCATGGTAATGGTCTGGTTGCCGGAGTTGCCGCCGATGCCCGCGACGATGGGCATCAGCGCCGCCAGCGCCACGAGTTTTTCAATCGAGCCCTCGAAAGCACCGATGACCCGGGAGGCAATGAACGCCGTCACCAGATTGATTGCCAGCCAGGACCAGCGGTTCTTCACCGAGTCCCATACCGAGGCGAAAACGTCTTCTTCCTCGCGCAAACCGGCCTGGTTGAGAATCTCGGCCTCGGATTCCTCTCGGATGAAGTCGACCACGTCGGCTACGGTGAGGCGTCCGATGAGTTTGTTGGAACGGTCTACCACCGGCGCGGAGACGAGGTCGTAGCGCTCGAACGCTTGTACTGCGTCGCTGGCGGCGTCATTCGCCGAAAAGGTGACTTTCGGTTCTCGCCACATTACTTCCGAGACTTCTGTGTCCGGGTCGCTGATGAGCAGCGTTTCCAGGGTGAGGATGCCGACCAGATGTTCCTCGCGGTCGATCACAAAAAGCTTGTCGGTATGATCCGGCAACTCGTCGAAACGGCGCAGGTAGCGCAGCACCACTTCGAGGCTCACGTCTTCCCGCACCGTTACGAGGTCGAAATCCATCAGCGCGCCGACCGAGCCCTCGTCGTAGGACATTGCCGCGCGCAATTGCTCGCGCTCGTCGCTGGAGAGCGCCTTGAAAACGTCCTCGATGACTTCCGGGGGCAAATCTGGCGCGAGGTCGGCGAGTTCATCCGCATCCAGCGTTTCGGCAGCCGCTTTCAACTCGTGCGGCGCCATGGCCTCGATCAGGGATTCGCGGACGGCATCGGAGACTTCGAGCAGAATATCGCCGTCGCGATCTGCCTTGACCAGGTTCCAGACGTAGAGCCGCTCTTCAAGCGGCAGGGCTTCGAGAATGTAGGCAATGTCCGCCGGGTGCAGCGCGTCGAGTTGCGCCCGCAATTCGGCGGCGTGCTCCGGCGTGGGAAGGGCGAGGGCGGGGGGCTCGGAATCGGAATCGCCCGCACCGACGGCTTCTTCTACTGCGCGCGAATGCGCCAGCACCAACTGCACCCTGTGCAGGTGTTGCTGAAGTTCGTCAGGGTGCATGCCCGCGTCTTCGTCAGGGTGAAACGGTTCGTCGGCGTGCGTGTCTTCTTTCAGAGTCATCGCGCGAGGCTGGTTTGGGGGTGAACGCAACCGGAGGCGATCAGGGCCGCCGGACGGTTCCGTGTGGAGGGGACGGAACGCGCGGGGCGGATTCTACTCCCTCCTGTCGGCGCGTGTTCAAGCCACGACGGCCAGGCGCGAGGCGTTTTCTTCCCCTTCAGCCACGGAGGAATCCAGGGCGCGCCGGATGCCGTCCTGCAACTTCGTGAGTTCTTCCATCAGCGCCTCGGAGGATTGTTCGGTCTGTTTCAATTCTTCGACCCGGTTTTCGAGGGTGTCGGTCGCCTGATGGATGCGCCGGACGCTCTCCAGCCGACGCTTGAGCTGCAACTGGTATTCCCGTACCTGAATTTCGAGCGGGGCCATCACTGCCCGCAGCCATTGCTCGACATCGTGATTGACAACCTCGAAAATGCGCCGTACTTGAACTGCCACCGTTTCGAAAAACTTTTTCATCAGTACGTGCTTTTCGGTCGTCACCAGCATCAGGGGGGTGCCGAGGTGGCGATAGCAAACGCTCTCCAAGTGGTTGAGTTCCGCTTCGCAACGCTGCACCGAGAATTTTTCGGGCGGGGTGAGCTTGAGCCCGTGTTCGACGCTGAAGCGTTTGTACATGGCGTCGAGCATGCGGTAGATCTCGGAGATGTCCGACTCGGCCTCGCTGATATGGGCGCGCATGCGCTGGAAGAAATCCTTCATCCGCTCGCGCAGCCCCAGTGAAAAACGCGCTTCGAGCATGGCATCGCGGGTTTTGCGGGTTTCGGTGCGCAGGGTGTCCATTCCCAGGTGCGAGAGCAAACGGTTGGAGAGCCCGGTAAAAACCGAACGCACGGCATAATATTTTTTGAGCCCCTGCTCAAATTCGTCCTTCTCGACGCGGATCTTGTACATCATGTATTCGACGACACCGCGATTCTTGCCGTGCAGGCTGTCCAGTTCCTGAAGCTGCCCCTTCACCCCCGCGATCCGTGCCTGGAGCAGCACTTCGGCTTGATGAATCAGGTCGCGGGTCTCTCCCAGGGTGTTGTCGCGGACGATTTCCTGTTTGGAAGGCAGCAGGTCTTCCGACAGCACCCGCTCCAGAATCAGTAGGCGGCTCTTTTCAAGCAGTTCCCGGTCATGATTGACGCGGGCGACCAGCCCTTTTTGCGCTGAAGCCGGGAAAATCGAATCCGTGCCGATTTCGAGCGTTTCGCTGACCGACTTTACCTGCCGGTCGATTTCGCTGTTGATGCTGGCCTCGTCGCGCAAGCCGTCCCATAGCCCGTCGATCTTGTTGAGCACGACCAAGCGGCCTTTTTCCCGTGCGCCGGTACTGACGAAATCGCGCCATACCGTCATGTCGCTTAAGGTTACGCCCGTATCGGCGGCGAGGATGAACAGCACGGCGTGGGCGTTGGGCAG
>WRJU01000230.1 GCA_009778425.1 Pseudomonadota bacterium | reverse complement strand
GGCATTTCCGGGAAACGGAAGCCAATGGCGATGCGTTCGCTGCGGAAATCAAGCGGCGAGGCAATAAACCCCTCTTCGATGCACACCCCCGGTTCATCCGGGATTTCGTTCTCGTTGCGCAGCCGCAGGCGGCGAGCCACGTCTAATAGTTCCTCAACTTTCTGTTTATATAGTGTTTTATCTTCCCTAATTCCTAATCGGGCATTTTCGTCACTAACAACTAACGCTACAGAGGGTCTCGACTGAGCGAATGCCGTCTTGTCCAGCCGGATATAGGAATAGAGTTGAGCACCTAAGGTGTCAAACCGATTTTCATATCCCGCCACGACCTTACTGTCAGGGTTAACGCTGTCAAAAACGCCGATCAGCATCGAGGGTTCTTCGGTATGCTTCACGCTGGTGATCTCATCGACCTTGGCCTTGATTTCAGCCTTGATCTTTGGCCCCTCGCCGGGATAGACGCTCATGCTATAGGGAACCGCCATCGGCCCCCAGACGAGTTGTGCGGATTCGGGCAGGTCGATCATGAACCGGCCAAAGCACGCGGTCTTGGTCTTCTGGAAGAGCGTTGCGATCTTCGGGGGAATATTGTTCATCGTCGGTGTCCTGTCATCAAAGGTGGAGAGCGTTCCCGTGCAGCCTGCAAGCACGGAGGCAAAGAGAGCAATGCGCCAGAAAGCCTTCATCGTCACCCTCCACATTCCCATTTCATTTTCAAAGCGATCTGGACGACGCAGTACAAGGTCGTGCGGATCACCGTCTCGTTCAGATAATTCACCGAATGCTCGTAACCTGTTTGAGGGAAGATGCCCGCGAATTTGCCGCTCCTCAGTTGATCGTCTGCCGAGTACACCGGCACGGTCTGATCCCCCGGTTCGGCGGAGGGACGTATCCGGGCCCTGAGGGCGCGCGCTGTCTGGTTCGAATCGCTTCCGCTCTCCTCTTTGGAGAGTTCGAGCGACACTTCGCCTTTGGCATCATCCTTGATGCAGCGCCAGCTATCAGGATTGGAATTGGACGGCAATGCCTTCGGCGGCGGCTGGGAAGGGCTGCCCTCCTGATCATAAGGAGAGGCGGCGGTGTTTCTCGGGCTAACCTCCCACACCACATTGTGGAAACTCTTGAAACCGGGATCATTTCCATAGTGGGCGTAGCTCAGAGGATGGTAATAAGGATCTTCTCCAAGCATGAGTTTGTCGTGAAATTTTTCGACTTGGCCTAATAATTTTCTTGTATGGTCCAATCCCTTATCTTCTTCTTTCGCCGGGTTGATCCACTCCTCGCGCAGCAGTCCCCACCAGGTTTTTTTAGCCTCTTTCGTGTAGATTTCTCCGTATGGATCTCCCTGCTCCGGCAGGTCTTTCCGCAGGAACTGCCCTTTTTCACCCACCACCTTCAGCCATCCGTTGCCATATCGCTTGTTCGGCAAAAGCTCCATGCCTCCCCAGCCGTTGGCCAGGATCGGCGTTACTCTCTCGCCGTTTCCGCCCAAGGCAAAGCTCGTGACATAGTCCACCAGTTTTTTGATGACCCCGATCTGCCAGATCGACTTCTGGGTGGTATCAAACCCGGCCAGCATCCGCCGGTAACAGGCTCCCGACCCGATGGCCGGTTGCACACCATGCACGATGCCTAGCACAGTATTTTGAAAACCGCCGATATCCGGGTGGCACATCGCCCGCGCGACCAGTCCGCCCATCGAATGGGTGACCACGATCACTTTCTCGCAGCAGCGCTTCTTGTCGTTGTAGTCCTGCATGATCGCTTTGATGCGGTCTCTGACGATTAACGCCTGCTCGCCATTGCTGCGAATCCAGTTGTAGCCGATGACGTGCACGGGGTAGCAGCAGTTCTTGCTGATCGTCTCCAGGTCTTTCTCCGTGACAGGGGGCAGCTCCGTGGTTGCACCCCACGTTTTGGTTTTGGGTTCTTTCTTGGTGCCGTCATCATTTTCTTCGGTGCCGTCATCAATGATGTCTTTCCAGGCCGGATTCAGCTTTTCATCGCTGCCGAACATGGTGTTCATCATCACTTCCATCCGGTTGATCACCTTGCCATAGGCCGAGAACATGACCTCGCCCCAACCCCGTTCGCAGGCTTTATGTTTGGCGCTCTTGCTCTTTGGGTTCGTTTTGAGATCATCGCCGAAGAAGGGTGAATTTCTGTCAGGCGCGACGATGCTGCTCTTGAGGTATGCCTTGCCTTCTTCGCTTTCAGGATCGCCGGGGTAGATATTGGCTTCGGTTCCGTCTGGATCGAGCAGGAGTTGCCGGGTAACAGGGTCTCCGCCAAAGCCCATACTCTTTAGCATTCCGAGCGAATCGTCCGGGTTCCAGACGATATTTTTTTTCGCTTTGAGCTTTTTAACCTGTTTTTCCGTCAGCCGCAGAATCGAGCCCATGATGCCGGGCAGAAAAATAATGGGGATCACCCGCTCCGGCGTGAAAGAGAAGCACTGAACGGTGTCCAGCGAGCTTGGGGAGCAGAAGCCTTCGCCAACCTGAGAGCCATCTTTTTTGAGTTGGGTTGAAAATTGTTGTTCCATGGGCGTGATGTCCAGATCATCCTTCAAACAAACATCAGATCACAAGCGCCTCGCCCGAGCGCGCGGGCCAGACTGCCACTTCAGCGTCTTGCTGCACGGTACGCACATGCAGCCGGGTAAAAGAGTTGGGCGAGGTATAGAGGGCTAAAAAACGCTCCAGCACGCTGGCAAACAAATAGACGCTGCCGCCGACGTAATGCTCTTCGTCCAGTGTCAACGTGACCTCCGTACCACGCACGAAGCCAGAGTAACCCGCACCGGAGACGCGCGATGTAGCGGGTTTGCTGCTGATGGAAACGATGCCCTGAATCTGCCGTTTGGTAACAGGCGAGTTGCTGAAATCATAGAGCGCCAGCATTTCCTTCATCGCATCCTGCCCCCCATCGACCAGGGAGAGGTAATTGAGCGACATGTGGGACACCAGCCGCCATTGCTGGCCGCGTTTGCGCGGCGGACGCAGGCTGGGCGTGGGTTTTCGTAGAAGTCGGACACGGCTGACCACCGAATGCTCGGACTGTGTGAAGTCGGTATCCCGCCTCTTTTCTCCACCACCGAACAACAACTGATCCGGCAAATCCCGATTGCTGCACAGCAATTCCAGGCTTAGAACTTCTGCCGCTGGCCGCACCGGGTCGAAATCGAGATCGACAATGTGCAGTTGCACATCCACGCCCTTATCGTTACGTCGCGTCGACGCTTCCCGGCTGGCATGCCAGTAAAAACGGGTCGAACCGGCCTCGTCCCCATGACAGAACGAGTAGAACGGCGGCACTTCTTCATGGCGCTCCTCCTCCCCGGAACCCTGAACCCTTGTGACGCGCTTGATCTGCACCACCTCATACGCATGACGCTTGCTGCCGTTCGGCCATACCGGATAGGAAGCGCGCCGATGTGTGACGCGGATCGGGTCGCCTGAACAGTAGAAGAGGTTGATGATGGGCGTGCACCCCAACTTGAAATGATCGACAGATAAGCGGTGCAATAACTGCTGATAGCGGTCAGTGTGGGGGAAACGGTCAATCAGGCATTGAATCACCAGCTTGTTGCCTTTGAGTTTTGGGGCGATCTCATTGAGGCGCAGGAATTCGACGAACAGGAATTTACTCGGAAAATTGAGGTATTCGGTCAACAACCTGTAACCGAGAAAAGATCTGTCGTCGTACTCCAGCATGCCCTCGTCGCGCGAGAAACCGACCGGCGCAATGCTTGAGCCCGGCAGTTCCAGGGTACGGTCAGGGTCGTTGCTGCCGTCGCCCACACGGACCCGATAGGTATGCGAGAGCAGGACTTCATAGAGCAAATGCATCAACGATGCTTCGCCATCCAGGAAGAAGCGCAGCGACCCAAGGTTGATCTTGTCGATGGCGAGGTTGGCTGGTGTTTGCAGTTCCAGCGTCAGCACCGCAGCCGCCTTCGGCGCGATCTGGCGGAGCCAGGCCGAGCCGCTGGTCAGTTTCAGGTGTGCCTGATTGATGACAAGCGGGTAAAGATCGACCGGATAGCAGGTGCGAAACTCGCAGGCAACGCCGCCGATGGGAGGCGCTTTTACGGGCTGCAGACGCGCGATGTGGTAGCGGGAACCGATCCCTGGTTTCGCGTCCAACTCGAACTGCACGATGCTCGATGCAGGGAACGGACGCAGGTAATGCGGATAGAGCACTTCCAGGAGGCTCTCGACGATCTCAGGGTATTCGTCGTCCAGTTTGCGACGGATACGGGCAGCGAGGAGGGCGAAGGACTCAATCAAACGCTCGGTGTGCGGGTCTTCGCAATGGTCGCCTTCCAGATTCAGCCGCCCGGCAAGTTTTGGATATTGACGGGCGAACCCGCCAGACTCGGAGCGAAGGAAGGCCAGTTCCTCTTCGTAGTAAGGTAACAGCGTCTCGAACATGCCCGGCATGATTATTTCCCGAAAGACCCCGCCTTCGGCAGGGGTGGTGCTTTGATTTCGGGGGCCTTGATTTCAGGAACTTTCAGAGGCTCTGCCGCTTCCTTGATGGCATCGTTGACGGAGGCCGCGCTCTGCTCTGCCTCTTCTCTCATGCTTTTCACGCCGCTTGCCCACCCTGAATCGGCTGAGATCGCCAGCCGGAAACCAACGTTGGCGCTGCGGTAGTCCGGCGCATAGGCGTTGCGCAGCGCCGAGCGCAAATAGCGAAGGTCATTGCCCCAACTGCCTCCACGCAAAACGCGGGCTGGCCCCTCAACCGGCCCTTTCGGATCACTGATAACAATTTTCGGCCCACTGAGCAGATCCTTCGGCTTGACGACCTGGGCACCCGGTGTCGTAGTCAGGCTGGCCAGGTAATACCCTTCGCCGTACCAGTCCTGCACCCATTCCCAGACATTTCCGTGCATGTCGTGCAGCCCCCACGGGTTCGGCTGCTTTTCCCCAACCGGATGCGTCTGTCCATCCGCGTTGTTCCAATACCAGACATGCTCGCCCGCGCGCCCTGCCTCAAAGGGAAACTTCGTCGCCACCCCGGTTCGTGCCGCATATTCCCATTCTGCTTCCGTAGGCAGACGGTATTTTGTTGTGCCTTCCAGGGCATTCAAGCGACGGATGAACTCCTGAGTATCGTCCCAGGACACATTTTCAACAGGGCGGCTCTCCCCCCGAAACCGACTCGGGTTGTTCCCCATGATTTTCGTCCATTGCGCCTGCGTGACTGTAAACTTGCCCAGGTAAAACGCATCGCTGATCTTGACAGGGTGTTGGGGCCTCTCATCGCCCTGGCATTCCGTGTCCCCTTCGCTACATCCCATCAGAAAAACACCGGGCTGGACGAGAATGAATTCCATGCCGAGCGTATTGGTCACGTTCTCGGGCGTGGTCTTGCATCCGCTCGTGCACATGATCGCTGCCGCCAAGGCGAGGGCGAGAACTGAACCGACGCCCTTGCGGGGATTTCTGTCTGAGCCGGATTCAATCATTCTGAACTTCATCGTTTCATTTCCTTCGGGGTGTTATCGGTCTGTCTTCATCAATCGGGACGAAAACCCAGCAATTCGTGTACGCGCTTGAGGGCCGTTTTCTCTTCGATGACCTCCTCCAGCCAACGCTCCAGCGGCATTTCCGCCCATGCTGCCGCGCGTGCGGCAACCAGCCCCACAGGGTTGTGCGGTTCGTGTTTGCGGAAATACCTGGCGATCTCACCCAATTGCCGAACCGCCTCAGCACGGCTGCCTATGGAACCTGCGGCAGTGCCGAATGGCTGAGCAGGAGAATCGAGCGCCTCCTGGGGCTGCTCGACTGGCAATGCCGAATCGACAAGGCCGCCGCAAAGCTCAAACATCCGCTCAATCACTTCCTGACACACATCGAGCGCCTCGCGTGTCTTGAGAAAGCCGGGGGCATCGTCCCCAAAGCATTCTTCCACGGCACGGGTGAGTTCTTCATGGGCCGCTCGGGTTTGTGCAAGCTCTCCAAGCCGTGTCCGATACCAACTGGCCCCGGTTTCTCGTGCGCTCTTCTCGAAATCTCCCGCAGGAAGTTTGCCCTCCTTGAGTTCGATGTCATAGGAGTTCTGTCCCGACGCCCCCCCGCGCAGAAGCAGGTTCTCCATCTCACGCGATTCTTCCCAGCGATACCAGCCGTAACCGCCATGATCCTGTGCTGTCAGGGGCACCTGACGTAACGCTTTCCCCAATTCGATATCCAGCCATTCGAGCTTTGCAACACGCTCCTCGGGGTCGCTCGGAAAAAGCGTTTCCCGGAAACGCCGCAGGTGCTCCCCAACCAGGCACATTCCCAGTGCTGCCCCCGTAAAACCCTCCAGACAGACCATTGCTTCTGCATACCAGACGGCCAGTTGCAAATCCTTGCTGTGCTCGCGTAACCCTTCTTCACACAACTGCCGGATCTTGTCCCAATCGGCCACCTTGAGCGGGATAACCCATTTCCCCTGTGGCAGTACCGGGCTGTCGGTTCGTCTGGCTTCACGGATCGCATCGAACCGTTCCGAATGGATCGGGTTTTCCCCCTCCGGGTGATCGCCTGGGATTGGCAGCAATAAGGTTTCCAGCGTTTCAATCAGGTTTATGCTCATAGGACGTTTTCCAGTTCTTCAGGTGTTATGTCGGTTTTTGAGTCCCCCCTGCCTTTCGCCAGGGGATTCCTCGATACGGATTTGATCCTTGGCCTGTTATGGCAAACGGTTTCTGTGTTCGTTTACCTGGTACACGTTCGTTGACAGCCGCAGGGTCGCGTCGAAAGCAACAGGGGGTTGGCGCGGATGCACCTGTAGCGTCGCATCCACTCGTAAATGCAGCATCCGTTCAAAGCTAATCGTTTCTTGCTTTGGGATATTGAGCGTCACCTGGACATCGGAGAGCCGGGACTCGAAGTTCTCGATGGCATATTGCACTTCTGCGCGCAGCCGCTCCTGGTCTACCGGGTCGAGCAAACTCAGGCTGGTGAGGTCAGGGATGCCGTACCGGATCACGGATCGGGCCGCCAATGGGTATTGAGCCAGGTTTTCGGGCTCCAGCACGCGGGTATTCAGTAAGGCTTCAAGGTCGCGCGCGAGTGCTGATTTGTAATCCTCCATACCAAATAACAGCACTGCGTCACGCTGCGGTTCTCCCGGAGAATCGTCCAGCAGACGATCCAGCACCGATGGCAGAATCAGCAATTGCGAATGCCGTGGCATGTCAACTGCCCAGGATGAGGTTCACCTGGCCGTCGAGCAGCCATCTGTAAGTGATAAACACGGCAGCGCCAACCAGAGCCAGCAGGCCAGCGTAAAACCAGAGCGGCATTTCATGGCGCACGAACTCCTGGAAGCGGTTCGGCAGTCGCCAGTTCGGGGCAAATTCGGCCTTTGGCCCCCGGATTCTCTGGATTTCCTGTCCCAGTCTCTCAGTCAGGGAATCACGCCGCTCCAACCCGGCGAATAGATACTTCCCCTGGAACCCCAGCAGCAGGCAGGTATGAAACACTTCCAGCGCCTCGATGTTCCTGACCGGGTCGCCGCGCAGCCTTTCAAGCCGATCAAAAAATCCCTTGCCTGCGAGGTGGTCTCCAAAAATGCGCAGTTGCAGCGGCGTGCGAGCCCATTGGTCATGAAATGGAAAATTGCCGCTTAACGCAATTTCATCAAGAAGCGCACAAAAGGCGTACTTGGCATCTTCGACCAGATTCGCCGGTTTGCCGCAGTTTTCCGCCTGTTTTTGAAAGTTGTCGAAAAAACGGTCGATCTGCTGGTTGAACCCGGAAAGGGATGTCGGCGCGTAATCGTCGCGCAGCATAAAGAGCAGATAAATGCCGTCTTCGAGCAGGTCGCGCAGGGTCGGCGCGGCAAAGACCTGGGCGGAAGACATCACGGGAGGGGTAACAGGGGTATCCATCATCATGGCCATCTTGAAAAAGCCTTTTAATTAACGGTAAGAAACAATCAATTCCAGCTTGAGGCGGGAGAGCGACTCCGGCACATAGATGCAGATGGAGCGAGCCTTTTTCATGTCATCGAAAATCTCGCCATGCGGCTCGAAAGCAAAGTAATGATTGCCCACGCGCATCGGCAAATAGGCAGGGGGCTGCTGTGTATACAGCAAATTCACGCCTGGCATCCCGGTATGGAGGATTTTTTCCACACTTTCGGGACTGCCAACCTTGAACTGTGACGGCACCTCTCCGAGAACCTGTGAGAAATCCATTTCTCCCTGTATTGACAGGAAGTAATCGACATTTTCGATCAGACTATCACTCTCCAAATGGCCGACGTAGAACGAAGGTTTCGGAGTAACGAGCGGAATGATCACGTAGCGCGAAGAAATAACGGTATCAATCAGTTCGCGGATCATTTTGTCGATCCTGGGGAAGGTATCGAATAGCTGTTCGTGGTCATATTTCGGCAGGTCGATCAGCTTGTAAGTGTTGGAAAAGGTCATTAACTGGCCGCATAAAGTGGCTAGTGCTCGATATAACTCCTCGGGATGCAGCGGTTCCGTACTGGCCAGATGATTCAGCAATGCAAAGTGAGCGTTGACTGTGTGGAGCATCCAGAACGATGCAATATCCGCTGTGGCGTTGTCCGCGACATTCTTGGATCGTTGCCGGTGCGTGCTCGACAACGCGCTGCTTTTTACCATCAGGATGTCAAGCAGGCGCTGGATCATGTTCAGAAGTTGTTCCGAACCGCTCACAGCCACCAGCGGCGGGATGTACGCTTCATCCTCCTGCCACTTGCCTGTTGCACCTTTCACTAAACGGGCAATCGGTACGGAATCAAAGCCGTCCCGGTTTTCCTCGTGCACCATCAGCCGCACATCGAGATTCAAGAAGCTGAGTTCTTCTTCAAGCGCATCGGAATAGATATCCTTAAACATTTTTTGCGCTGTCCGAAAGCGCGCAGGGCGGGCAATTTCTTCTTCGCACCCTGTAGCGGCATTGCCACCATAAGGATCGAGATTGGGCAGACAGGCGTACAGGACGGTCTGCGTTCCAACCTGTGGAAGATCGGCTAGTGTTCGGGATTGAGGCAGCGGCTCACAGGCAGGCGCAGCATAGCGGGTGCCGTCTCGAAAAGTCACATCGAGCCGGGTCGCCTTAACCAATCCCTCCCGCAGCACATCCGTGTCGAGGTCGAGCCCTCCCAACCCCCAGTGATATCGCTGGAGGGTTTTGAGGACTCCGGTTGCGGCTTGATCTATTCGGAGATCCAATTGCTGATAGCCCTGCGGGTAAAGGTACATGCCTTCACCCCATAAAATGCGTTTAATGTCGTTCATTGAACAATCCTGAACATGCGTCTCGCGCAATCTCCGCCATTTATGGCGGAGTCAAGCGAGACAGAGCGTTATGGGAGCCGAAGGCTCCCCAAAACCGTATCGAGGAATCCCCTGCCTTTCAGGCAGGGGTGACTCAAAAGTGACAAAGATTAATTTCGCGGGCGATTTGAGCGAATAATCCCGGCGCATTCCGGGGCGTAGTTCGGTCTTTGCCCTTGCATTGGTATGAACTGAGGTGTAATAGGGGTGATAAAGCATTCCTTTGCAGCAAATGTCAGCCCTTCTTTCCGAACGGCCTGGGCATCGAAGAGAAAGCGCCAGAATTGCGCGTCCGGTTTGCGGAAAAAACCGATAACGGCAACGTACTTGGTTTCAGGCAGTAGCTTGTCCGTCAATTCCTGAGTCGCTCCGGGCATGAGCACGAGTTCATGAGCGCTCACGAGTTCCTTTGGGAAAAGTTCGGCATCACCCTTGCTTGCCGCAGCATCAAAGGTGAGGCGTGCAAACTCATGCTTGTCCCGCAACTGGAAGACGCGCACGACGACGGTAAGGGGGCGACCATTGGCATCGAGGTTGACGTTGGAGCCCGCTACGCCTTTGAGCACCGTATCTTCCGGGATGCGAAAAATTGTGGAAGAAGGGTCTTCTGATCGGGGTGTTTGCGGGTTGAGCGCTTGTGCAAGGGCCTGCTCGGCTTTTTTGGAGGAGCTGGAGCAGGCTGATAACAGTACTGTCATTGCTATTGTTATCAATAGCAGGGGTTTGGATTTTGAAATGAAACGGGGATAGGCTTGCATGGATGCAAACTCCAAAACGATGCAATTGGGGGGGTGATTATTAGGGACTGGATTAACAGATAGTATGCTTTACATCCGGCGGCTAATCCTCCGTGGATTTGCCTGCTCGCTTGACTCGGTTCGACTAATGGGCGATCCAATGGCGCATTGCCAATGGAATAATTTTTTGGTTCAGCCGATCAGTCCCCATGTGTAAAGCGGGACTGTCCTTTCGAGATCAGCACTGCTCCACAACTACACTTGTCGCCCTCGCGCGCAACGGGCCTGCCGCCCACCATAAAGGGAGGCTCGGAAGCGCCTTGGACGATTTCGTGTGTTCCCCTGCACTTCGGGCAGGTCACTTTGTCGCCGATACAGGCCACGGGGATGCCATCGATATCATAGGGCACGGGGCCATCCCGTCCCCAGGCCGAAATCACTTCGCCGCCGTGGGAGGTTTTGTCGCCCAGCACAATTTTTTTGGGCATGATGTGTGCTCCTTTTCGTTGTAGTGAAAGAAATGGGAATATCGCCAAAATGAAAAACAAATCGAATGAATCAAACGCGGTCTGTCTTCAATGATTCCCCTTCAGGCAGCCGTCTCAAGTGGCTGACCGGGCGATTTTGTGTTTGTCGATGCTTTTTGGGTGACCGGACAGGTCAGGCCGATGTCAATGCGGCGGGTTTCTTCAAATTCTGCCACCAGCACCGGCTGTTGCAGTTGCGCCGCTCGGGTCAGCGCCTCGGCCAGCATCAACACGCTGCGTGTTGCGCCCGTGTCCACGCTTTCTTTCTCAAGGTTGCTGGACTCGGCAAACAGGTCAAGCTCACAACCGAAATCGCCAAGGCCGGAGAGAAGCGCCCCGATGCCGTCTGCACCGACGTTATGCACCAGCCAGCCCAATTCCAGCGGTTTGGGTTCTACGGGTTTCGGCTTTTCTGCGGGCTTCGCCTGCTCGTCCTGCGGTTCTTCACTCTTGAACGGCTGTTCCCGCAACCCGGCGCAAACCAGTGCCTTCTGGATGGCTTCCTGGAATTGCTGCGTCAATGCGCTGTTTTTGGTTGCAGGGTTTTGGATCGTGCTCGTCTTGTGTAGCGTAGCGAGCGGCGGGAGGTTCTTCAGAAAGGCGAGTTGCATCGGCACAGGCATCTTGTCGTCCCAATGGAGCAACTGATTCAGATTCTCTCCACGCGCCTGTTCCCGTTCCCAGTGAGGCGTCATCGGATTATTGGCTTGATTCCTGATGGCTTCAATGCGGGCAATTTGTGTTGCGTCTGGCGCAGTGAGCCCCGGTCGGCTCAATAGCACGGTCACTACGACATTTTCCGGCTTGGGTCTGGGGTCGAAACCGAAATTTTCCGTTTCTTGTACCTCGCCCAATGGCGAATCTATTCCCACCAGGATGGCCGCTGGCAGCGCGGGGTTGTTGTCGAAGAGGGCGATGAGGCGGTCTGCTACATTCCCGGAACCCGGCAGGGTGATGCACTCGGGCTGCTGCGGTGGATTATCGACATCGGCCACCACTACAGCTTGACGCATGGCTTGCAGGATTAGTTTTTGTTGCGTTGCGCTTTCTTCGGCACCGCGCTTGGACAGGGTATAGACCGGCAGCCACGGCAACGCTTCGCATCCTGCAATGGCATCGAAAAACACCTGTTGCAGTGAAGAAAGGAGCGCAGCCTCACTTCCGGCCTCCATCGAGGCTTCTGTTGAGTATTTCTGCCATACGCACTGTGGCGAGCCGTCACCCAATCCTTCCGGCTTCCGGGCCACATCTGCCCACACGCCCCGGCATACGAGATGGGCGCGCTTTTCCACCACTTCCTTCAGATGTGAGGCATACGCGGCGTCCTGCGTCGCTTGCTTCCCGGCAGCCTCCCGCTCATTAGCAAGTCTTTTTGCTCGTGTCTTGCGCCAGCCCCATGCCCATCTGCCTGCCCGCCATGCCACCAAGGCCAACACCGGCGGAGCGATGTGCAACAGCACAAGCGTGGGTAGCTCACCTTGCAGCCATTCGACAGGCAACGCCAGCCACAGGGCTGCCCACCACAATGCGCAAAACAGGGCGAGGAAAAAAAGGGACAGGAGTATGACTGAGAGCAAACTCTTACGGCTCTGTTCAGAACTTCCGGCTTCTTTCGCAGGTTTCATCCGCTCTTCCCGTCCGTCTCCGACCCTTCCTCCACCCATTCCCAATGTCCCGGCACTATGTGAGAGAACTTTTGTTTGACGCCCTTGAGCCGGTTGGGCAAACCGTGGCCGATTTGTTGAAAACGCCATCTACACGAGTTTTTCATGGTTTTGCGCCCGTTATGGGTCGGATACGGATGGTTTTGACAATAGCATCAAAAAGGCGCTGAACGTCCTTTGCGGCAAGTGAGGAAGATCCCCGTGCGCCCCAAGCCCCTAAATCGCCAATTTTGTTATATGTATAGGGAGGCGGCATAAAATATTTCCCCTCTCCAGCGAAAACTTCCAAATAAAGCCTTGGATTCGATAAGTCCTTGCTATCACCTTGTGCTTCCCATATGAAAAAATAGGCTTCCCCCGACGTTTCATCAGGCTGAAGAATGAATAAATCCTCCTCGCCTTGCCTGCCGTTAACGGTCAATTGACCGGATCGAATGCGTTTTATTGGCACAAAACGATTTATTTGTTTATCCTCAATCGACATTGCTTTTTCGGGAAAGCTTTTGACTTCACGGAGATAGCTTTGTCGTTCTGACAAAGGCCGGTTTTTTATATCTCCAAACAAACCGCTGCTAATTTTGATTTCGACATCGGGATGATCTTTCAGTTCAAACCTCAGACTTACCATTTCTTCATGAGGAATTTTGCTGATTTTGTCAGTATCAGCAATGAATGCATATCCAACACAAAACCCGGGGTTTGGTGGAATCTCAGATACATCATTGTTCAGGCGCATTATACTGGAAGGCAAAATATGCTTGCGATAGATAGATATTACCTCCTTCAACTGTTCATGCTCAAACGATTTTACACAAACTTCACGACCACATTCCGGAGAGCCATCAGGGACTTCCATACCCCTGAAAGCAATGTAGTACCCTTCTGTTGGCGTTGTAAAGGTATCGAGTGTATATAAATCAAAGCTTCCGTAATTTTTTTTGCTGACATAAAGCGGTAGTTTGCCTGTAAAAGAATCTTTTTTTGAATAGAAATAACCTGTTTCAGCAGGATCATTTGTTCTATAATTCAATATTGAGTCGCGCGTTTTTTCATAATTTTCCTTTCCTTTTATGGGAGTAATTTTGGTAAAAAAGTAGCTATTTTTTTCATCTACCCATTCTGCTTCAACGGGAATATCCACTAAATAACGCCCGAGGCAGTAAGTGCGACTCTCATTAAATGCCAGAACTTCATCTGCACGAGACACGTCTGGCAGATTGGCACCCACCGCCGTTGTATTCTCGACATTTTTTAGTGAACTTGAGCAAGCGGTTATCAGGATCAACATCGACGCCGGAATCAAAAAACACGGTATGAATTTACCCATCAAACGCAGCATGAATCGACAGGCTTCAAATATATTTCGCATGACAGTATCCTCCTTGAAGAATTCAACAATTTCTACAGAGCAATCAGCCATCCGGTGAATTTCAACTGTTCTCAAAAACAACTCGTTCACCAAATCTTATATCGCCCTCAACCCTTTTTCGCCTCCCCATTCCCAATGCCCCGGCCCTTGGGTGATGGCGTGTTTGTATATTTTCTCTGTTTTTGTGAGCAAATCACTGGTAGAAACAAAAATGATGTCACTGCGCTAATCCAGATGACGATGGTAAAGAACGGAAGGAGGAGAAACTCGGTACCGATCCACACATTGCCTCCCAATCTAGTGCCCGTTAAAACAGCGACGAGCGATACGATGTAGGGCACACCGGGTATCCACGGCAACCAAAAAAAACGAATCCCGTACCGCAAGTTGAAGACTGCCCAAACCACCAAGAGCGGCGCTGCAAGAAAGACTATCGCTTTTATCACTTCGAACCCAACGCTATCCATTCGCCCTTCCTCGTTACCTGCGTGATGTTTCAGTATATACGTGACCCAAGGTTAATCCGCCTCCGGAGAGGCGGGGGGCGGAGATTCATGCTTGGTTTCGCCATCCAACGGTTTTTCCTTCACCGGCCTCACCCGGATCGTCGAGGTGAGCTTGTCCCACATCGCAATCGCCTCGTCGTCGGTAAGGCTGGGCTGAACCGATGCGCGGGTGTTTTCCACAACCCCTGTGTAAAGTTTGAGCGTGACGGCAGGGCGCAGCAGGTCTTTGCCCACGCCGGGCGT
>WRJU01000229.1 GCA_009778425.1 Pseudomonadota bacterium | reverse complement strand
GCCGTGGCTGAGCGGCAGGGAGAGGTTCGCGAACGGGTAACGGGGCCGGTTTGACGCGCTCGATCACGAAAGGATCGGGCGCGCCGTCGAGACAACGTTGCTCCCATGCACGTTGATGTCATTGCCCGCTTGCACGATGGTTTCGTTGCCCGACAGGGTCGTGCCCTGCACCGCCACCTCCGAGAGCGTGTCGCGTGTGGTGAAAGTCGTGCTGGAGAGCCCGGAACTGGTCCCCGTGTGCTGGTGGGCTTCGTCTACTTCATACACCGCCTTGGCCGCCGTGAGATTGACGTCGTGGCCCGCTGTGACCATGAGCGTGCCCAGCTCGCTCGTGGCTTGCGCGCCGCGCGCGTTCACCTCGTTACCCGCCGACAGCAGCACGTCGCCGCTGCTCTGGATGGAGGTACCAACCTCTTGGCTTGTGCTGTCCTGGCGATAGTTGGCGCTGCCCCACGTTCTGAACGACGATTTGCCCGTGTCCCGGAGGAGGGGCAGGCTGCCGTTGTTACCGTCCCAGTCGATCAAATGCGAATTGGACACTTCGAGCGTGTCCAAATTGAGGTCGCGCTCCGCCAGCAGGACGGTCTGCCCGCCCTCGCTGGCATTGACGACCTGCCCCGCCGTCAGGGTGAAGTCGCGACCGGCCGAGGCCACCAGCACCCCGTCCGTGGCCCCCGTCACATACAGCCCCGCAACGCGGCTGAGGTTGGTCACGCCGCCCTGTTCATTGCTGTTGCTGTGCGTGGTGCTCGCCACGTTCAGGTCGCGGCCCGCCGTGACCAACAGCGTGTTGGCCGCGTCGATGAGCCCGCCCAGGTTATTCAGGTCGGTGCGCGCATCGACGACAACGTCCCCCCCGGTGATGCGCCCGCCCAGGTTCTGGACGTTCTCGGCAGTAAGGGAGACGATGCCGCGCCCGGCGATGCTGCCTTGGTTGAGCAGCTCATTCGACAGGTTCAGGCTGACGTTCCGGCCCGCCATCAGGGCCCCCGAGCCATCCAGGTCGCCCGGCAGGACGCGCACGTACACCTGCGGCACCAGCGCCCTGGCGCTCTGCCCGTCGGCAAGCGTGACTTCCCGCTCCACCAGCCACACAATGTCGCTCGTCAGCGCCGCCATCTGGGCAGGGGTCAGCGCCACGCCCGGCACCAGGTTCCATTGCTCGGCGTAGGTCACACCGTTGTCGAGCAGCGCACGGTATTGCTCTTCGTCGTCAGCGTAGCCATCCAGGAAGCGGCGGCCCGTCAGTTGCGCGATTTGCTCACGAATGAGCTTCTGCTCGTAGAAGCCGTCGCCCAGGCGCTTCTCCAGCCCATCCAGGTCGAGGCCCAACAACAGGAGCTGGTAGTCCGAGGACAGCCAGGTACGGTAATCCGCAAAGCGCGGGTCGGTCTCGATGATGTAGCGGCCCGCCGGGTCCGGGTTCTGACCAAACAGGCTGTTGTTCGGCAGCGTGGTGTTCATGCCGACCGTGCGTACCACGTCCGGGGAGTCAAGGGTCGGGATTTCGGTGATGCGCCCGACGTTTGCCGCATTTGCGCCTTGCGCGCCCTGCTGGACGCCGGTCAGGCTCAAGTTCGCAACTTGCGTGCCGCTGCCGCCGGGGTCGGCGTTGTCCTGGAACAGCGTGGACGTGAGCTTGATCTCGCTGATGACGGCAGGCGGCTTGTAAATGGCACTGCTGCTCTTCGTCGTGTCTTTACCCTTCTGGTGTTTGCGCCAATACGAGGTAGCCGTGCCGCTGTCGACGACCGTCTTTTGCCCCGTCGTTTCCGTGTTCTGCAAATCGCCGATCTCGGCAAAGAGCGTGCTGCCGGCGATGATGTGGCTGTTGTCGTTGAAGACGGTGCCGGCGTCGATGCTCATCGCGCCGCCGGAGGTGATCCGGCCGGGGTCCGAGCCGGTGATGACGGAGGTGCTGGTCGTGCGGGTGTAGTCGTACTTTGTCCACGACTCGTAGCCATGGTAATTCCAGGTTCCGCTGACGCACTTCGGTATTTCCGGCGTACACAGGTGATTGGACTCGTCCTTGTAGATAAACACGTAGGGGTCGCCGGGCTTGTAGCGGTTAGGCGAGCCGGAGCCCTGGTATTCGATGATGTGCTCTGAGCCGCTTTTCTGCATGCCAACGCTGAAGTGCTCGTTGGTGTTGTTGATTCGATCAGCCGACAGCGCGAGATTGCCCAGCGCTTCGATCGAGGCGCTGTTGTTGTTGATCGTGTCGGCTGAACCCGTTGCCAGGAGGCTGGCATCGAGCGCGCCGCCGATGGACATGTCGCCGCTGCTGAAGATCAGCGCGTGCTCGCGGTTGCTGAGGGTTCGGGCGCCGATGTCCATGCGCCAGCGCGCGGCGATGACCGCCGCCATGTAGTTCTCGACGTCGTTGTTGACCGTACCGGCCTGAATGGCGACGTGATCGCCGTAAATGCGGCCGGTGCCGAGGTTATTGACCGTACCGGCATTGATGTAGGTCATGCTGCCGTCGACCAGGCCGCGGTTGTTCAGCGTATCGGCTGCTTCGATCTGGGTGAAACCGGCGCTGATCTGGCCGACGTTGTCGATATTGTCGGCAGCCACGGTGAGCGTACCGCCCGCTTCCAGCGCCCCATCGTTGGTCAGCCGGGCATCGGTTCGCAGCGTGACATCGCCGTTGGCCAGCACGTCCCCGGTATTGGTGAAATCGCCCGTGAAGGAGAGATTCATATCGCCCAGCGAAAGGAGTTGCCCGTCACCCGACAGGTTGGCGCTGTCGATGCCAAGCCACTGTCCGGCGATGAGCATCCCCCCGTCGTTGATCACACTTTGCGTCCTGGCGGCGGCATTGCTGTCCTGCACATGGACGCTTTGCATCGACGAGATCAAGCCCTGGGTATTGTCGAGCGAACCCGATCCCGTGAGCGTAAGCGCATGGTCGGCGCGGATGGCTCCGCCCCGGTTGTTGATCTGATCCGCCGTCAACGTGACGTTCTGGCCTTCCAGCCCTTGGTTGGCGCCTTGCGTGCCAGTGTTGTCCAGGCTGGCGGCGCGCACGTCCAGCGTGGCGTCGGAGCGCATCAGGCCGCCGCTGTTGTCGACGCTGCCCGCGCCCAGGTTGGCCGTGACGCTACCCAGGGCTTGCAGGATGCCGCCACGGTTGTCCAGGCTTGTGCCGGTAAGCGCAATGGCTTGCTCGCTGATGAGTTCGCCGCCTTGTGTATTGATGATTTGCGCGGCATTGGCCGTGAGATTGCCTTTGGCGCCGATAAAACCGGCGCTGTTGTCCAGCGCATCCGCAATGATGTTTGTGCTGCCGTTGCTGGCAATCGTGCCGCCGGTATTGTCCAGGCGCGTGGTGGCGCGCACCGATAACGTACCCATGCCGGTTTGCAGCAACAGGCCGAGTTGGTTCAACAGCATGTCGGCGTCAATCCACAGCCGTTGCGCCGAGATCGTGGCACCATCGGTCCACATGCTGCCCGTGGCCCGGGCTTCAAGAGTTTGCGTTGCGGAGACGTCGGCGCGACTGGCGTCCACGTCCCCTGCGCTGATCGATATGTTGCGGGCCCCTGTCTGGCTGCCGGTGATGTCGATGGCGGCTCCGGCCAGCGACAGGTCCCCAGCGGCGATATTGACCCCCAGGGCTGTGAGCAGCCCCGTGGCACTGACCTGCACGTCGCCGTTACTGCCCCAGGTGCCGTCGCCCTGCAGTCCGGCTGCAATCACCGAACCGATGCGGCTGTCTACGTTGTCGGCGTCAATGCCGGTGTCGCCTTGTGCCGCGACCGTCCCGGCATTGGTGACGTTGCCGCGCGTGCTCAGCTTTGTGTTGCCCTTGGCGTAGAGCGTGCCCCGGTTGTCGATGCCGACGCGGGTATCCACATGCAAATCCGCACTGGCCGCAATGTGGCCGATGTTGTCGAGCCGCCCATCGGCGGTGATCGTCACATTGCCCGCAGAGGCGCCGATCTGCCCGGCGTTGCGTACGCCCACGCCCGACTCGGTGCCCACCAGCGTGATCTTGCCTGCGTACATGCCGCCCAACGCGCCCACGTCGATGCCGAAGGCGGGCGCAGGGCCGTCGCCCTCGATGGGGGTGACCTGGCTGTGGTCGGCGCTGACCTCGTTGGCCCCTGTGGTGATTTTGAGTTCCTTGGCCCAGATGCCGGCGTTGACTTCGACCCCGCGCGCGATGATCTCGGTGTAGTCGGCACGGCTCGCGTCCAGCCCGTCGCCGCTGACGCTGACGGTACCCTTACGCACACGGTAGCCTTCGAGGTTGCCGCCGTTCATGACAGGCGTGCCAGTGGTGAGCGTGACGCGGCTGGCGTTGATGACGCCGCAGCCGTCGCAACTGATGCCCGACGGGTTGGCAATCACGACCTGGGCGCGGTTCCCGGCCACTTCCACGTAGCCGTGCAACAGGCTCGGGTTGCTGGAATTGACTTCGTTCAGGATTACCCGCGCCGTGCCGTTGGCCAGATTCGGATTGCCCTGCACGTAACCGCCCAGTTGCGTGGGCGTGTTGGTTTGCGCGTTGTTGAGGATGGCACCTTGCTGGTTGACATCGAACTGGCTGTAGGTGTTGCGCGAAACGCCCTTGGAACTGGGCGTCTGTATGTTGACCAGCGGTACGCCGTTGCCCGCGCTTGTGACGGTCGGCTGTTGTGCGCGCGGCGCGCTTGGGTCGGCTACGATCTGCGCGCCCACCGTCCCGACCATCCCCAGCGACAGCAGGATCGAGAAGCACAGCGGCCGCAGGCGCGCGGTCACGCTGCATGCGCCGCCCGCTGCATTGCCCGTGCCCGCCTGCTTGCCCCTGACGGATACGTTCTCTGCCACAACCATCAGTAGGCCTCGGGCCTTGTTGAAGATGATCCGGTACAGTTGCTTGTTCATGGCAGGGTTTCCAGTCGGTGAGATTCGTCAGTGGCCACAGCAGCCACCGGCAATAAAGGAGGGTTGAGGGCAAACCACGCTCGGGCTTCTTCAGCCATTACGCCGATGCCGTGGAAATTCATGACACGCATGCCGCGCGTATTGCCTCGGTGGTACAGCGATCGAACGCAGCGCGTGGCAAACAGGCGCGAGATCAAACGGCTCGCAATGCGCGTGTGCCCGAACGGTGCGACCCAGTCGAGTATCCATATGCGGTCTCCGCTGGCCCAGTCGGCTTCAAACAGGCTGATGGGCGAATTGAGCATCAAGTAGCGGCGCTCCGCATCGGGGCTGAACGTCGCCCATGTGAGGAAGAACACCGGCTTGCCCTGTTTGCTGGCCAGTACGAACTGGCGGTGCTTGAGGGCAGGCAGCACCTGCGCGGAGAGCCCATACAGCGGCATCTCGCGGTGCATGTCCGAGTGCATGAACAGCCAGACGGCCGAACCCATCACCTGGGCTTCGTCGTATGGCCCATCAATCAGGCCGGGCGCAATCACATCGAGGCTCTCGAAACGCATGTAGCCCCCTAGTACGTCCAGTTCAGGTTGAAGCCGACGACGGTGCTGTCGGTACGGAAACTCTTGGGCTTGTAAATCGGCGTACCGACGAAGGCGTCCCAGTAGAGGCCCTTGTAGCCGCCGCGCAGGCCGAGCACGGCACCGGCAAGATGGCGCCCTGCCAGCAGGCGCGTGGATTGCCCACCCACCTGGCCGTAGTCGGCACCCACATAAAGCTCCTGGCCTGTGCTGCCCAGCGCCAAACCCAGATCGTTGCGCGCAAGCCAGCCGCGATCGCCGATCAGCGTGTTCTCACCGTCGAAGCCGCGCACGGTGTAGCGCCCGCCGATGGAAAAGCGATCCAGCATCACCAGCGGTGTGTCGTTCCACTGCCCGCGCAGCGTACCTGTATAGCGCAGCCGCTGCGAGGCGAGCGCAAACGGTACCGTCAGTTGCACGTCCGCCGTGACCAAGGACGGGCGCGACGTGCCTTCGCCAAACGCCTCCTCTGCCGCTGGCAACGACGAGAGCATCCTCGTACCCTTGCGGTACGCCATGTTGGCATCCAGCGTAGCGGCATCGAAGAATTGGCGGTAGGTCAGACCGATTTCCCAACCGGCCATGCGGCGGCGCTGCACCAGGATGTCGGTATCGTCGATGGCGTTGCTGGACCTACGCATCCAGGCCCGCGTGTAGGCACCGAGTTTACGCACGGCGTCGCGGTAGAAGAGCCGCGAGAGGCGTATCTCGCTGTTCTCGTTTGTGCCGCTATAGATATAGGACTGGTATCCCGCTACCGTCTGGTGGTACTTGTAGCGGCTGGTTGTGAAACCAAGCAGCCAATAGCCGTATGGTACTTCGTAGTGGACGGTATAGCCGCGTGTGCCCTTCTCGCCGCTGTGGCCGTTGCCCAAGTCATGATTGAGGCTGACGTAGAACAAGTCGTTCGCCGTCCACCAGTTGTCGTAGGAAACGGTGATGCTGCCCTGGTATTTGCCGGTGTGCTTGCTGCCCGAATCGTCGACCGAGAGGGAGAGGCGCAATGGCGTCCCCTGTTTCCAGGCGATGACCAGGTCGCTCTCGCCGGGTTTGGCGTCGGCTCCCTCAGCCGGGGTAATCTGGATGTCGGTCTCTGCCGTAGGCAAGCGTTTGAAATTCTCCAGGCCCTGTTCGATGTCGCGCAGGTTCAGGATGTCGCCGGACGCTGCCGGCATGGCGTTCCACATGGTGGCGCGCGGGCTGCTGTCGTCGGTGAAGCGGATGGTGCGTATGCGCCCCGGTATGAGCGTGAGGGCCAATGTGCCGCTGTTGAGGTCCTGCGGCGCGGCCAGAACGCGCGTCGTGACATAGCCGCGCGCGATGATGGCGTTTTGCACGCGCTTCATCGTGAGGTTGATGCCTCCGGCACCCAGGCACCGGCCTGTGGCCGGGTTCTCGCTGGGGTCGGCTGCGTGCAATGCCCACTGGAAGCGCTCGGCGGCCTCGCCCGAGAGGGTGATGCGGTCGATGCGAAAACAGGGCGATTCGTCCTCCGGAAGGCGCTGCCCTGCCTCTGCGGGCAGTTTCAGGCGCACGTCCGGGCGGGCTTCCTGCTGCTGGCGCAGGATACGTTCGCGCTCCTGCTGGCGGTGCGGTTCCTGGGCGGCGTTGCCGGGCGGCAGTGGCGGCGTCTGCGCCAGTGCCATTGACGCTGGCACGATGTATAAGACGAATGAGGTAAAACACTTAAAGCGCACACTGGCGCGACGGATAAAACACCTTCTCTCCATTACTGCAAACCTTTACTTTCAGCGTGATGGGGTCAAAAAGATTACAAACCTCAGTAGCCACACGTCTTCCAGTAACTCAGATACCATCTAAGCAGGAAAACGCCAATACGATATGCAAAACGTATTTTTGTCGCTACACCAATGTAATCCGGGCGGCACATCAATGCAACCCTCAAAAGAGTCAATGTAAAAAATCACATCATGCTTATCAGGCATATGAATGACTCTAAAAATTCACAACACTACTCACAGCCTTCACGCCGTTATCGTGGCAATCTTGTGAGACAATGACGGGAAAATTTTTTTGCTCAAAGGCGGCAAAACATGATGAAGAAACCGATTCTCCTGCTTCTCACAATGCTTACGGCTGTCCTGGCGGCCTGTATGAACCCTCCGCCCCGTTCCGGAGATTATATGACGGGCAAGCAGCAAATCATTCCGGAAGAATCGGAGCGTATCCAGGCTTTGCTCGATGCCGGAAAAAGCTTTTCCCACATTGTCACCGTACCCGCCGCGGATAACATGCTCTCCAACGGCGTAGTCATCGGTGCCCTGAAAATGGGCAGCGGCTCCGGCCCGGCTGATTCATTGCTCGGCTTCCTGCAGGAAGAAAAAGAGCAAACGGTTGCCGTCGTAGGCAAAAGTGACGCGCTGACCGCCGCCACTATAGAAGCCACAATCCAGCAACTCGGCGACAAGCCCACGGCTACGACCATATTGTTCGCGGGCGATTCTGATTATGTGAAGCAATTGCAAGAGTCGATGGGCAAGGCAAACGTGCCATTCGAGGGCGTGGTCTTCCCCGCCCCAAGCGAAGCGACCCCTGCAACGAACGAAGCCGAACCTGCTGCAAACGAAGTTGCCCCTGCCACGAACGAAGTTAACTGAAGCGAGCCGCAAGGCAAGCGCGCCAATCAATCCCGGGCCGCAAACCAGTCCAGTATTTGTGCTACGGCTTCATCGATGCCGAGATGGTCGGTATCCAGCAGCAGTGCGTCCGTTTCCTGCTTGAGAGGCGCAGCGGAGCGGGCGCGGTCGCGCGCGTCCCGTGCTTCGAGGTCGGCCTGAACGGCGCAAAGGCTGGCGGGTTCATTGCGTTCCAGCAATTGCCGGGTACGGCGTTCGGCACGAACCGCAGGGCTCGCCGTCAGATAAACCTTCAACCGCGCGCCGGGAAATACCACGGCTGCCAGATCGCGACCGTCCCCGACCAGCCCCGGCGCACGATGGAACGCTCGCAGCCTGAACAACAGCGCCTCGCGCACGGCGGGTAGCGCCGCCACCTTTGAAGCCCCGGAAGAAATGTCCTCGTCCCGGATCGCCTCACCAACTTCCCTGCCGTTCAAGCGCACATCGCCCGCGTGAAACGCCACATCCAGCCCTGCAGCAATCGCCGCCACGCCCGCCTCGTCTGCCCAATCCACGCCCGCCTCTCGCGCGGCCAGCGCGGTGAGGCGGTAGAGCGCGCCGGAGTCGAGGTAATGGAACCCAAGCGCTTGCGCAACGCGCGAGGAAACCGCCCCTTTGCCGGAAGCCGTGGGACCGTCGATGGCAATCACCGGCGCGGGCCGCGCGACAGTACCGAAGCGGTCGAAATAATCGGGAAACGTCTTTGACACACAACCGGGGTCACGGATACGCAACGGTACGCCGAACGAGGCGAGCGAAAAACACATCGCCATACGATGGTCGTCGTAAGTATCGATGGCGGTGGGTTGGAGCAGATGCGCTGCGTCCGGCGGGATGATTCTCAGAAAATCCGCGCCCTCTTCCACCCGAACGTTCAGCTTGCGCAACTCGGCGGCCATCGCGGCGATGCGGTCGGTTTCCTTCACCCGCCAACTGGCGATGTTGGCAAGCGTGGTCTCCCCTCGCGCGAACAGCGCGGCTACGGCCAGCGTCATGGCCGCGTCGGGGATAGGGTTGCAATCCAGATGGATTCCCGTAAGCGGCTTGCCGTCGGCAGGACGGGCGGCGGAAATCCAGTTGTTTCCCACCTCCACCGTCGCCCCCATCGCCGCCAGCGCATCCGCGAAATGCACGTCGCCCTGAATCGCGTCTTTCCCCACGCCTTCCACGCGGACGGGCTTCCCCGCGCTCGCCCCAATCGCCCCCAAGGCGAGAAAATAGGAAGCCGAAGAAGCGTCCCCTTCCACCTGATAAACGCCGGGCGAACGGTAACGCGCCCCGGCGGGAATCGAAAACGCCCGCCAGTCTTCCCGTTCCACGGTCACGCCGAAACGCGCCATCAGGTTCAAAGTTATGTCGACGTAGGGCTTGGAGATCAGCTCGCCCTCGACTTCCACCGTCACCCGCGCCCCGGCGAGCGGCAAGGCCATCAAAAGGCCGCTCAGAAACTGGCTGGACACATCCCCGCGAATCTTCACCACGCTGCCGGGCCGGATCGCGGCAGGGCGAATCGAAAGCGGCGGAAAGCCTTCCTTTTCAAGGTAGTCGATATTTGCCCCGCAGGCCTTGAGCGCGTCGACCAAATCGCCGATGGGCCGCTCGTGCATCCGGGGCACACCCTTCAACACATATTGCCCATCTGCAAACGCCAGCACCGCCGCCAGGGATCGAAAAGCCGTCCCCGCATTGCCGAGAAATAGCGCCGCTTGCCGCGTGGGAAAGCGCCCACCGCAGCCCTGCACCCGCAAGCCCCCCTCGCCCGCCGCCGACATTTCCACGCCCAGCGACACAAGCGCCTCCCGCATCCGCGCCGTGTCGTCGGAATCGAGCAGGGCGCGCAACTCTGTTTCCCCTTGCGCGAGCGCGGCCAGGAGCAGGGCGCGATTGGAAATGCTCTTGGAACCGGGCAGCGTCACGCTGCCGGAGGCGGAAACCATCTGGGGAAGATCAATGAAATCCATCAACAATTCACCCCGCCCCGCGCCGAAATACCACGAGTTTCGATACCAGTTTTTGCACCTGCTCGCCATGCTGATTGAACGTGTCGGTCTGCATGGTGACAATCCCCCGGTCGGGTCTGGATTTGGACGGCGCAATGGCGAGGATGGTGCTTTCAACATGCAGCACGTCGCCGGGACGGGTCGGGCGCGGCCAGGAAATTTCGACGCCCGCGCCGATGAGGCCATCCGCAATAGGAACGCTTTCCACCATCAGACGCATGGTTACTGCCGCCGTGTGCCAACCGCTGGCGGCAAGCCCCCCGAAAAAGGATTGCGCGGCAGCGGCTTCATCCAGATGAAAAGGCTGCGGGTCGAAATCGTGGGCGAAGCTCTTGATCTGTGCCGTATCGAGCGGGAATTCCCGGCTTAGGTAACGGTCTCCGACAGCGATGTCATCCAATGTGACGGTTTTCGTTTCGTTATTCATGGTCTCGTTTTTTTTATGCTTACTTGAGCCAATCCCGCAAGACCAGCTCGTAGAGGAATACCAGCGTGACGCCCACCGGCACGACAAAGCGCAACACATTGAACCACAGGCAGAACGTGCGCTGTTTCAGGCGTATTTCGTCCACGACGATCACCTTGCCCAGCCGCCAGCCGACGTAAATGGCGATGGCAAGCCCGGAGAGCGGCATCATGAAGCGCGTGGCGAGATGATCCAGCACATTGAAAAGGTTGCGGTCAAGAATCCTGAACTCCGACCATCTGTTGAACGACAGGCAAACAGCCACCCCAAGCAGCCATACCGGCAGCGCCGTTGCCCAGGCCGCGCGGGCGCGGCGGATGCCGTACCGTTCGGTAAGCCAGGAAACGAAAGGCTCCAACAGTGAAATGGCCGATGTCCAGGCTGCAAAAATCACCAGGAGAAAGAAGAAGACGGCAACTACCCGCCCACCGGGCATGTGAGTAAAGGCAAGCGGAAGGGTCTGGAGGATGAGGCCCGGCCCGGCGGCAGGCGCCAGTCCGTAGCCGAAAGTCAGCGAAAAGATGGCCGCCCCTGAAAGCAGTCCGATGAAAACCCCGGCGAGCGCAATCCACACACAGGTGTGGCCGATGTTCGTCTGTTTGTCGAGATAGGAGCCATAGGCCATGATGGCCCCCATCCCAAGGCTCAATGAGAAAAAGGCATGGCCCATTCCGTCGATGACCACGCCGGGTTTGATCGCTTCGGGTTTGAGATTGAACATGAAATGCAGCGCCGCCGACATGTCGCCCGCCGCCGCACCCCACAGGGTCAGCAAAACCAGAATCAGGAAAAGCAGCGGCAGCATGATCCTGTTGGCGGCCTCGATCCCCCCTATCACACCCCGCGCTATCACAGCGGTGACAAGAATCATGAAAACGGTATGCCAACGAATCAAACGCCAGGGGTCGGTCATCATGGCGTTGAAAGCCGCCGCCGCCTTTTCCGGCGTATCGACCTCGATGCCCTTCACGAGCGATTGCCAGAAGTAATCCAGCATCCACCCGGAGACTACGCTGTAATACGACAGAATCATCAACGCGCCGAATACTCCGACCCATCCGAGCAAGGCCCACCATGAAGAGTTTCCGGACTCCTCGGCGGTATTGAGCATGGCAACGACTGGGTTGCCCCGCCCTCGCCTGCCGATGAGGATTTCCGCCATGAGAAGCGGCAACCCGATGAGGGCGACGCAGGTCAGATAAACGACGATGAAGACCCCTACGCTGCCTTCGCTTGCGCCGGCAAGATAAGAGAACTTCCAGATGTTGCCAAGCCCGACGGCGGAGCCGATGGTAACAAGGATGAAGGCCCAGCGACTGGACCAGGTGGAACGGGAGGGTGTGGCCTGGCTCATGAGAAAACCCGTGCGCGTGGGGCAAGGAAACCAGAAAATCTAAAGGCAGATTCTACCTGCGCCCGCGCGCAGATTGACTCATCCCTGGCCGCGCGGCGTCCCCACGGCGCGGCGGCGATTGGCGCGCCACAGATGGCGATAGACGAACCCCGGAAAGGCGAACACGAAAAACAGGCAAAGCGTGGCCGCGTAAAACTGCCAGTTTTTCGGATAAACGCTGCCATAAGCGTTCTTTTCCAGCAGGAAGGTAAAACCGCCAACGGCAAGATAGAACACCAGCAGTTCCAGAAAGCGCCAGCCGAATTCCTTACGTCCGGAGGAAGGACGCCACACGAACAGCACGCGCTCGAACAGGAAAGGCAGGTTGGCCAGCACAAAGGCCAAGCCGACCACAACCCCGATCATGACAGAACCCGTCATAGTTTCGTGCTTCCGCTCAACCGCCAACTGCCGCAGTAAAGGCCGCCTTCATGGCGCCTTCGCACCATTGCATCAGCGTTCCCGGCATGAGACCGAGCAGGGCAATGGCTACGCCGTTGATCGAGAGCATCACCAGCAACTCGCCCGAGGCCTTGATCGGGGCACTATCGGTCGGTTCGTCGAAGTACATGAACTTGACGACGCGCAGGTAGTAGAAAGCGCCGATCAGCGACATCAGCACCGCCAACACCGCAATCCAGAGATGACCGGCCTGAATCACCGCCTGGAGCACGGAGAACTTGGCAAAGAAGCCGACGAAGAAAGGAATGCCCGCCATCGAGAACATCACGAAGAGCATGAGCAGCGCGAACCAGGGGCTGCGGCGGTTGAGTCCCTTGAAATCCTCGATGTTCTCGGCCTCTAAACCCTCGCGCGAGAGCAGCACGACCATGCCGAACGCGGCCAGGGTCATGAGCGCGTAGGCAATGGCGTAAAACATGGCGCTGCTGTACCCCATGCCAGCGCCAGAGAGCAGCCCCATCAGCATGAAACCCATGTGAGAGATGCCGGAGTAGGCCAGCATGCGCTTGATGTTGCGCTGCGCCAGGGCCGCGAAGTTACCGAGGACGATGGAGGTGACGACAACGAGCATCAGCATGGTCTGCCAATGTTCGGCGAGATCAGGCAAGCCTCCCCCCAGCAAGCGCATCGCCATCGCAAAAGCGGCAATCTTGGGCGCGCTGGACAGGATAAGCGTGACGGCGGTCGGCGAGCCCTGATAGACATCGGGAACCCACATGTGGAAAGGCGCGACTCCCAGCTTGAACGAGATACCGGCAACGAGAAAGACGAGGCCGAAGAGCAGCACCGCCGAATCAGCCCCAGGCACAGCCTGCTTCACCACAGACAATTCCAGCGAGCCGGTCGCGCCGTAGATCATCGACATGCCGTAGAGCAGCAGGCCGGAGGCGAGCGCCCCCAGCACGAAATACTTCATCCCGGCTTCGGTGGAACGCACCGCATCGCGGTCGAACGCCACCAGCGCATAGAGCGACAGCGACATCATTTCCAGGCCGACGTACAGAACCAGCAGATGGTTGGCGGTAATCATCACCATCATGCCGAGAGTGGTCAGGAGCGCGAGCAGGTAATACTCGGGGCGCTCGATCTTGCGATCCGCGAGATAGCCGCGCCCGTAGATCAGTGCAATCATCATCGAGAGATACACCATCAGCTTGAGAATGCCGCCCGCCAGGTCATGAACGAACATGTCGTTGAAAGCAAACTCACTCTTGACATCCGCATCCAAAGTAAAGAGCGTGATGAAGGCCGCGACGATCAGCGTGAGCAGGGCAAGCGAATAGGCCAGGCCGCGCGCGACATCACGGGCGAAAGCCGTTGCCAGCATGATCATCAGGATCATGATCGCGACGAAAATTTCAGCCGTCGCCGCGTAAAGATTGAAAACATCAAAGTTCATCTTTTGATCGTCCGTTAATCGGGCTGTTCAGAGAGGCGGCGGGAGCATCTTGCCATTGACATGCTCCAGGAGA
>WRJU01000228.1 GCA_009778425.1 Pseudomonadota bacterium | reverse complement strand
AGATGCCTTTGAAGGTCGGATTCGCGCAGGCGTTTGATCGAACCGCCCAGCGCGGATTCTTCGATGACGACGTCGGGGTCGATGCCCTTGGCTTGGATCGAACGGCCTTTCGGGGTGTAGTAGCGCGCTGTGGTGAGTTTGATCGCGCCGGAGTTGGTTAGCGGGAGGGTGGTCTGTACCGACCCCTTGCCAAAGGTGCGCGTCCCCATGATGGTCGCGCGTTTGTGATCCTGGAGCGCACCCGCGACAATTTCGGAGGCTGAAGCCGAGCCGCCGTTGACCAGCACGATCATCGGCACTTCGCGCGCCCAGGGTGGCAGTGCGCGCAGGAAATCGCCGCCGCTGCCATACATGTAATCGCCCGCCGTGGCGCGGTATTCGCGCTGGGCGCCCGGAGTGCGCCCGTTGGTCGTCACAACCGTTGCGCCTTCCGGAAGGAAGGCGGCAGAAACGCCAATCGCGCTGTTGAGCAACCCACCCGGGTCGTTGCGCAGGTCGAGCACCAGACCCCTGAGTTTTCCATCCTTGCCCAACCTGGCAAGGTGTTCGACCATCGACTTGGCGGTGTTCTCCTGGAATTGGGTCACGCGCAGGTAGCCAAAGCCGGGTTCGATCAGTTTGGATTTGACGCTCTGCACTTTGATGACTTCGCGCGTCAGGGTCACGACGATCGGCTGCTGTTCTCCCTTGCGCGCCAGCGTCAGGGTCACCTTGGTCGAGGGCTTGCCACGCATGCGTTTGACCGCTTCTTCAAGGGTCATGCCCTTGGCAGGGGTCTCGTCGATCTTGACGATCAGATCGCCCGCCTGAATGTTGGCGCGGAAAGCGGGCGTGTCTTCGATCGGGGAGACGACCTTGACGAAACCTTCTTCCAGGCCGACTTCGATGCCGAGGCCCCCGAATTCGCCCTGGATGCCGACCTGAAGTTCTTTCAGCGCCTCGGCATCGAGATAGGCCGAGTGCGGGTCGAGCCCGCTCAACATGCCGGAGATGGCCTGTACGATCAGTTGTTTGTCTTCGACCGGCTCGACGTAATCTCGCTTGATGACGCTGAACACCTCGGCAAAGGCGCGCATGTCTTCAACCGGCAGGGGTTGGAGCGGCCCAAGCCTGTCGGCATTGGCGGAAAAATTCAGACTGAGCATGATGCCGAGAACGACGCCTGTCAGCATCAGGCCGGCCTGTTTCAGTTTATTGTTTGGCATGGGGACTCCAAGAGAAAATCCACGGGCTATCTGAGCCTCACCCATTGCATTGGGTCTATGGCCTGTCCCCGGTGGCGAATTTCGAAGTATAGGCCGGATTCTGACTCCGATCCGCTTGCGCCGACGCTGGCAATTGCCTCACCTGTACGCACGACCTTACCGACTTCTTTGTAAAGGGCATCATTATTACCATAAATGGACAGGTAGCCGCCGCCATGATCGACAATCAGCAGATTGCCATAACCGCGAAGCCAGTCCGAGTAAACGACCGAGCCACCGCTGACGGCCCGTACCTGGGCGCCACGGGCAGCACGGATGAAAACGCCACGCCACGCCGTGCCTTGTCCGGCGCGCGGCGCGCCGAACCTGCCGACGAGTTGACCGGCAACCGGGAAATTCAGTCTACCGCGTAACTGGGCAAAACCTGTGTCGTCCTGCGTTGGTTCAGGGACTTCCCGGACAGTGCCGACGACCGGCTCGGCGGCGCTATTTTTGCCAATGTTCGGAGAATGTTCCACTCCGGCATCCGCCACGTTGTTCTTTCGCGTCCGCGCGTTCGCGCGCGCCCTCTCCCGCTCGCGCCTTGCGGCAGCCGCCCGCGCTTCGGCTTCAGCAGCACGTTGCACCAGCGTGTTGACGACCTGGGTCAGACGCTCTTCGTCGGCCTTGAGTACAACTATTTTTTCCCGCTGCGTTTTCAGCGTCGTCTCGATTTTTTCAAGGGTTTCACGGCGGCGCGCGTAGGATTCTTCCTGTTTTTCCTGGCGCTTGCGCCGGTCATCCTCAAGGCGGGCCAGGGTTGTGCGGCGAGTATTGACTTGCTGGGCGTGTTCGGCCTTGAGCCGCAGGTCGTCCCTCAGACCTTCAATCAGTTCGAGGCGGGCGCGACCAAGGCGTTCGAGATAATAGGTATCGCGCACGAACTGGTTGGGGTCGCGCGCCGCCAGCAAGGCGGCAACGTCGTTGGCCGCGCCGTATATGTAGTTTCGTCGCAGCCACTCGGCCAGTTCATCCTGGCGGGCGGCGATGCGCTCTTCGAGTTCATGCTGTCCGGCTTCGAGTTCGGCAAGCTGGCGACTGACGTCAGCGTGTTCGGTCATGACCTGGCGCAAGGCGCGCGTAGCTTTTGAGACTTCGCGCTCGACATCCGCCACGGCGCGCACCGCTTCGGTTTGCATGGCTTCGGTTTTTTCCACGTCTCGCCGCAAATCTCCAAGGCGGCGCTCGATGTTCTTGAGTTCGGAACGCTTGGCGTGGATTTCGGCCTTGCTCGACCCGCCTGTCGCCTTGCTTGTCTTGGCTGCCTTGGCAGTGCCGGCCTTGGTAGTTTTGGCGTTCTTGCCCTGTCCGCCCGTCGCCTTGCTAGCCTTGGAAGTTTTGCCCTGCGCGCTCGCTGGTCTGGCATGCAGCGGATCGGATAACCCCATCCCGGCCCATATCACCAGTGCAAAAACCCAAACCAATACGCGTCGAATCGAAAAAGCGGCCACGACAAAACGAAACGCTCACCCCCCGGCCTTGCCCTGGTTGGCCACAGCGGCCTGGGCAGCGCGGATGGTGTTTTCGTCGGCAAGGTAGTAGCTCTTGATCGGGCGCAGGTTGGCGTCCAGTTCATAGGCCAGCGGCTGCGCGGTCGGGATGTTGAGCCCGACGATGTCCGCCTCGCGGATGCCGTCAAGATACTTGATGAGCGCGCGCAGGCTGTTGCCGTGCGCGACAATCAGGACGCGCCGACCGGCCAGGACTTGTGGCGCTATCACGGCCTCCCAGTACGGCACGACGCGCGCCACGGTGTCGCGCAGGCATTCGGTACGCGGAAACGCCGACTTGGGGAGCAGGGCGTAACGGGGGTCGTCGACGACGAGCCGGGGATCGCCCTCTTCCAGCGGTTCGGGTGGGATGTCGTAGGAACGCCGCCAGACCAGCACCTGTTCGTCACCATACCTGGCGGCCATCTCGGTCTTGTTCAGCCCTTGCAGGCTGCCGTAATGGCGCTCGTTCAGCCGCCAGGAGTGTTCGACCGGCAGCCAGAGTGCATCGAGTTCTTCGAGCACGACATTGAGCGTCTTGTTGGCCCGCTTGAGAACCGAGGTAAACGCCAGGTCGAAACGGTAGCCCTCGCGCTTGAGCAACTGCCCGGCGACCTGCGCCTCCGCGACGCCCTGTTCGGTCAAATCGACATCCGCCCAGCCAGTAAAGCGGTTTTCTTTGTTCCAGACAGATTCGCCGTGGCGAAGCAGCACAATTTTGAACATGAGCCAATGATCCGGGAAAGGGGTTTAAAAAGGGCAAAAACGTTCGATCTATCGTATACTAATGGTTTTTACGCTGTTTTTTCCTGTCGCCCCCTGAAATGAGACGCCCTTGGCGTGAAGCTCGGCGTTAAAGGCAAGCATGCGGCGTACCTTGTATTATCCATCAACACTACCCTCGGAGCATTTTTTACGTGGAGTTTCTGCAACAAAACCTGATTTGGGTCGTCTTGGCTGCGGGTTCGGGCGCATGGCTGCTCGTTGAGTTCATCCGCCAGCAGCGCGACAAAAGCCAGCTTACGCCCGTCGAGGCCACCCTGCTCATCAACCGCGAGGACGCGGTAGCGCTCGATGTGCGCGCGCAGGGCGACTTTGAAAAGGGGCATTTGCCCAGCGCCCGCCACTTGCCGTTGTCCGATTTTGAACGCCGTGGCTCGGAACTCGAAAAATTCCGTGCCCGCCCGCTCATCCTTTATTGCAACAGCGGGGCAACTTCGGCCAAGGGCATTGCCGCCCTGAAAAAAGCGGGGTTCGAGAAGCTCTACAACCTGCGCGGGGGGCTGTATGAATGGGAAAAAGCCGGATACCCGATCACCCGCAAGAAAAAATGAGTGGGGTCGCCGCCATGCCCATGTCGCCCGTGAAGATGTATACGACCGCCGTTTGCCCGTACTGCCAGCGCGCCGAACAGCTTTTGCGCGCGCGGGGCGTGGTTGAGATCGAAAAAATTCGGGTCGATCTCGACCCGGCCATTCTCGAAGAGATGATGCGGATCACTGGCCGCCGCACGGTTCCCCAGATTTTCATTGGCGATTATCATGTCGGCGGTTGCGACGATCTCCAAGCCCTCGACAGCGAAGGGCGCCTGACCGCCCTGCTGGACGGGCAAAACATCTGAATCTGCCGTATTCTTCTTTTTTTTCAAGACAGGCTTCACTCCTTCAATCAAGCACAGGACGCCAACATGACCGACAATACTCAGACCACCGACAATCCGCCCGTCTTCGCAATCGAAAAAATCTACGTCAAGGACCTTTCGCTCGAAGTCCCCAACGCGCCGCAAATTTTCCTTGTCCGCGAAGCCCCGCAAGTCAACGTCCAGCTTCGCACCGAAGGCAGCCCCGTTGAAGCCGGGGTCTACGAGGTCAAACTCACCATCACCGTCGAAGCCACCCTGAGCGGGGATCGCACCCTTTTCCTGGTCGAAATCACCCAGGCCGGTATTTTCCGCATTCAGAATGCGCCCGAAGAGGAACTTGAACTGATACTGGGCATCGGCTGCCCGAACATCATCTTCCCCTACGCGCGTGAAACGATCTCGGACGCTGTGACCCGTGCCGGCTTCCAGCCAATGCTGCTCGCCCCGGTCAACTTTGAAGCCCTTTTCCAGCAATCGCGCCAGGACGCTGGCATGACTCAGAACACACCGGTACAGTAACCTGCAGCCGCAACCAACGAGGGGGAAACTCCATGATCCGCCCCGCCATCCTTGCCGCCGGACTGGCCTTGCTGGCCGGTTCGGCTCAGGCTATCGACTATGCCTCCGTCGCCCGGAACGCGATCCTTTTCGAGACTTCCTCCCTTCAGGCCCGCAAGCTCGCCATTATCCGCCCCGGTACGCCGGTGGAAGTGGTGGTGACGAGTCCCGACCTGCAATGGGTGAAAGTGCGCGACCCTTCCGGCGCTATGTCGTGGATCGAAGGCAATGCCCTCAGCAAACAGCGCACCGTGCTCGTCACTGCTGAACAGGTAGCGGTACGGCGCGAGGCGAATGAACGTTCCCCTGTGGTTTTTGAAGCCGTCCGCGAGGTCGTGCTCGAACTCGTTTCCTCCGACCCAAGCGGATGGGTCAAGGTGCAACACGCCAGCGGCGACAGCGGCTTTTTACGTTCCACCGAGGTATGGGGGCTTTGAGCCAGCGCCAGCGGATACGCATCGCTGTTTTCGGAGCCGGTGCATGGGGCACGGCGCTGGCGCAGGTATTTTCTGCCGTCCATGAAGTCTGCCTGTGGGGGCGCGAGGCCGACAACATCGAAACGATGCGCCGCGAGCGGGAAAACAAACTCTTCCTGCCCGGCATCGCCTTGCGGCCCGAACTGGAATTCAGCGCCGATTTCAGCCAAGCCGCCATCGGCGCGGACCTGCATCTCATCGCGACCCCGCTGGCCGGACTGCGCGAGGCCGTGCGCGCCCTGCGCGAGCTCCAACAGCCTTCCCCCGTCGCACCGCTCATCTGGGTATGCAAAGGGCTGGAAGCCGATAGCGGCAAGCTACCGCACGAAATCATTGCCGAGGAAATGGGCAAGGACACAGCCTGCGGCCTGCTCACTGGCCCCAGTTTCGCCGCCGAAGTCGCGCGCGGGCTGCCCGCAGCCGTCGCGCTGGCCTCGAACAGCCCCGGTTTTGCCACTGACTGGGTGCACAAGCTGCATCAGCCGAAATTCCGGATATATGCCAACGATGACGTCATCGGCTGCGAAACCGGCGGCGCGCTCAAGAACATCTTTGCCATCGCCGCCGGGGTATCCGACGGCATGGGTTACGGCCTCAACGCGCGAGCCGCGCTTATCACCCGAGGGCTGGCCGAAACCGCCCGGCTCGCGGGCGCGCTCGGCGGACGCCACGAAACCCTGATGGGGCTGGCCGGCATGGGCGACCTCATCCTCACCAGTACCGGCGACCTTTCCCGCAACCGCCAGGTCGGTCTGGCGCTCGCCGCCGGAAAAACCCTCCCTGACATTCTCGCCGGACTCGGTCATGTGGCCGAAGGCGTTTCAACCGCTCGCGAAGCTGTCCGGCTCAGTCACCGTCTCGGCGTGGACATGCCGATCTGTACCTGCGTGGATGCCCTGCTGCATGGCAGCGTCAGCCCCCATGAAGCGGTGGAGAGGTTGCTGGCGCGCAACCCGAAACAGGAATGGTGGCGCGCTTGAGCGCCGCCAATACCTCGTCCGCCCGTCACCCCGCCCCCGCAAACCCGCTCTGCCGCCAAGCCTCGTACACCACCAGCGCCACAGCATTCGACAGGTTGATACTGCGGTTGCCGGGATACATCGGGATACGCAGCCGCTGCAAAGGCGGCAATTCCTCCAGCACCGCGTCCGGCAAACCACGGGTTTCAGGGCCGAAGAGCAACACGTCGCCTTCAGCGTAAACCACGCGGTCGTAACGCTCGCCGCCGCGCGTACTCAGGGCGAACATCCTCCGCCCGGCAAATTGCGCCCGACACGCGGCCCAATCCGGATGCACGGTCACATGGGCGAGGTCATGGTAATCCAGCCCCGCGCGCCGCATTTGGCGGTCGGAGAGATCGAAGCCAAGCGGCTCCACGAGATGAAGCCGCACCCCGCCATTGGCGGTAAGGCGGATGACATTGCCAGTATTGGGCGGTATCTCCGGCTCAAAGAGAATGACGTCGAACATGTCAGAATTTTTTAGATCACAACCCCCGCCCCGTGCGCCAATTTATCCGCCCAATAGCTCGAACGTACCATTGGCCCGCAGGCGGCGTTTCTGAAGCCCATTTTCTGCGCTTCGGATTCAAAGAGCTTGAAGGTATCGGGATGGACGTAGCGCAGTACCGGCAGGTGGTCGGCAGACGGCTGCAGGTATTGACCGATGGTGAGCAGGTCGACTCCGTGCTCGCGCAAATCACGCATCGTTGCGAGGATTTCGTCGTCGTTCTCGCCCAGGCCAACCATCAGGCCCGATTTGGTCGGGACGCCTGGGTAGCGCGCCTTGAAGCGTTCGAGCAGGACGAGGGAGACGGCGTAATCCGCGCCGGGGCGAACCTGGCGGTAGAGGCGCGGTACGGTTTCGAGGTTGTGGTTGAGAACGTCGGGAAGGTCGTCCGCGAAAGCGTCGAGCGCAATATTTTCGCGCCCGCGAAAATCGGGCGTCAGTATTTCGACGGCGGTTTGGGGCGAGGCGGCGCGAATGGCGCGGATACAGGCGGCAAAATGCGCCGCGCCGCCATCGCGCAGGTCGTCGCGGTCGACCGAGGTGATGACCGCGTAGGCGAGTTTCATGTCCGCAATGGTCGCCGCCAGCATGGCGGGTTCTTCGGGGTCGGGCGCGGCGGGACGGCCATGACCGACATCGCAGAACGGGCAGCGCCGGGTGCAGATGTCGCCCAGGATCATGAAGGAGGCCGTGCCTTTGCCGAAACATTCATGAATGTTGGGGCAGGAGGCTTCTTCGCATACGGTATGAAGCTGGCGACCACGCAGGGCGGATTTGATTTCGTTGAAGCGCCCGAGTTCATCGCCGGAGCCGATTTTCACCCTGATCCATTCCGGCTTCTGCAGGCGCGGCGCGGGGACAATTTTGATCGGGATGCGAGCCGTTTTGTCGGCTCCGCGCTCTTTGCGAGGGGGCGTAGTCATCGTCGTTCCGGTTGGGTTGGCATCAACGTCAGGCAGCTTCCATCGCCGCCACCGGTGGCAACAAACGCTGAAGATGGCCGAGCAGACGGGAGCCTACGGCATCCACGTCGTCCTGGATGCCGAAATCGGCAAGCCGTGTGCTTCTCAGGCCGGCGTAGCCGCAAGGGTTGATCCATGAGAAAGGCGTGAGATCGACATTCACGTTGAGGGCAAGACCATGATAGCTGCATCCACGCTTGACCCGCAGGCCGAGCGCGGCGATTTTCGCGTCATTGATGTAGACACCGGGCGCACCGCGTTTGCGTTCGGCCTGCAGCCCATATCCGGCCAGTGTGGCAATGACGGACTCTTCCATCAGGCAGACGAATTCGCGCACCTTGACCCGTCGGCGGGGAAGGTCGACGAGCAGGTAGGCTACGAGCTGGCCGGGAGCATGGCAGGTGATCTGGCCTCCACGGTCGATGCGCACAATAGGAATCCCAGCGGGGTTTTGCAGCAGGTGCGCGGAATTGCCCGCCTGACCGAGCGTAAAGATGGGTGGGTGTTCGAGCAGCCAGATTTCGTCTGGCGTTTGGGCGTCGCGCGTAGCGGTGAAGCGCTTCATGGCCTCGAGCGTGGGGGCGTAGTCTGTCAGCCCCAGGCGCTTGACGCGCAAGCCGCCATCGTCGTTCACAGCGCCACCTTGACCAGCGGATGCGCGGCCAATTCGCGGTAAAGCGCATCGACCTGCGCTTGCGAATGGGCGCGGAAGGTGCAGGTGAGCGACAGGTAATTGCCTTTGCCCGACGTGCGCATCTGCGCCGTGGCAGGGTCGAAATCGGGGGCATGGCGCAACACGGTTTCGAGAATCGCCTGTTTGAAGCCCTCGGCGTTCGCGCCCATGACCTTGATGGGGAAGTCGCAGGGATACTCGATAAGGGTGGGGCGGGTCACAACAGGCTCTTGAACCACAGCATGATTGCGTCCCATGTCCGCCCAAAGAAACCGGCCTGCGGCACATCCGAGAGCGCCACGACCGGGAAACTCCCGTAGAGTTCGCCATCGACGGTGAGCGTGAGGGTTCCGATCTCCTGCCCTTTCATCAATGGCGCAAGCACCGGCTGGCGGCTCTCCAGAACGGGTTCGATCTTGTTGGCCTTTCCCTTGGGCAAGGACATGATCAGGTCATCCGTAAAACCTGCGCTGACCATTTTTTCCGTACCCTTCCATACTCTGAACTGCGACAGGGGTTGATCTGCAGCATAAATTCGCATCATGTCATGGGACAGGAAGCCGTAGTTGAGCAGTTTGAGCGATTCCTGCGCGCGAGCGATGTCGGAAGAGGTTCCAAGGACGACCGAAACCAAGCGGCGCGACCCGCGCAGGGCGCTGGCCACCAGGCAATAGCCAGCTTCCTTGGTTTGCCCGGTTTTCATGCCGTCGACCGTGGGATCGATGAACAGCAGACGGTTACGATTGGACTGCTGGATGCGGTTGTAGGTAAAGGATTGGATCGAGTACAGGGGATAATAGTCCGGAAAATCCCGAATGATCGCGCCGGCAAGAGTCGCCAGGTCGCGCGCGGTGGTGTAGTGCTGGGGATGAGGCAAACCATTGGAATTCATGAAATGGGTGTCCTTCATGCCCAGACGCCCGGCTTCCCGGTTCATCATCGCGGCAAAATTCTCTTCGCTGCCGCCGAGCAGTTCGGCGAGCGCAACACAGGCATCGTTGCCCGATTGCACGATGACGCCCCGGATCAGGTCGCTCACCGCGACCGGCGTCCGGGGTTCGATGAACATGCGCGAGCCTTCCTGTTTCCAGGCCGCAGTAGAGACCTGCGCCTCCTGCCCCTCTGTGATCGTCCCCGCCTTGAGCGCCTTGAAGGTCAGGTAGGCCGTCATCAGCTTGGTAAGCGAAGCAGGCTCGACCCGGCTGTCGGGGTCATTTTCGGCCAGTACCTGACCCGTCGCATGGTCAATCAATATCCAGGATTTGGCCGCCAGCACCGGCGCAGGGGTCGGCTGCGCGGAGTCGGCATGAAATGAAGCGGCAAACAGGAAAATGAATAAAAAACACGAAAAAAAGCGGAAAAACGAAAAGCTGGACATCATTTAAGTCCCGAAAAATTTCTGAAAGCGAGTTGGAATTATAGGCCGTTATACGGACAGCGCGTAACAGAATGCCGCTGTCTTTTTTATCCGCCTATTGGTAAACGAAGCGATTCCCGGTTAGATTAGCGGGCAAGTTTTTCCTGCCTCAACCCTCTCTCCGCCCCCTCCATGAACCCCACGACACTCCAGGCCATCGGTACGCTCCTGTTTGCCATCGCCATCCTGCATACTTTTTCCGTCGGCTTTATCTCGCGGCTGGCAAAGCGATACCCTACACACGCGGGGTTGTGGAAACTGTTCGCCGAAGTGGAATTCGTCTTCGGTTTCTGGGCCGGCATATTGATCGTTTTCACCGCGCTGACTGCCATTGGGACGGAGAAAGGTCCTTTCCACGCCGTCACGGAATATCTGGAAAAGCGCAGCTTCATTGAACCCCTGTTCGTGTTGGCCATCATGATCGTCGCAGCCAGCAGGCCGGTGCTCCTCTTTGCCTCCGCTATCGTGCGAGCCGTCTCCCGGCGATTGCCCATGCCGCGCGCCATCGCGTTCCATTTCACCATCCTGACCGTAGTTCCGGTGCTGTCCTCCTTCATCACCGAGCCCGCCGCCATGACCTTGGCCGCGATGATCCTGAGAGATGCCTACTACCGCAAGGGGATGTCTTCGCGCCTGATGTACGCCACCATCGGCGTATTGTTCGTCAATATCTCCATCGGCGGCACGCTCACCCACTTTGCGGCCCCGCCGGTGCTGATGGTAGCGAAAACCTGGCAGTGGGACAGTTGGTTCATGCTGTCCCATTTCGGCTGGCGCAGTGCGTTGGCCGTCTTCGTCAATGCACTGGCCGTCAGCCTCATTTTCCGCAAGGAATTGCTCCGGTTCGAGATCGAAGAGCACAATGATGGACACAGCGACATCCCCATCCCGGTCACCGCCCTGCACCTGGCGTTCCTGTTTCTGATCGTGCTCTTCGCCCATCACCCGCACGTTTTTCTCGGCGTCCTGTTGTTGTTCCTGGCGTTTGCCCATGCCTATCCCCGTTTCCAGGATCATTTGATCCTGCGCGAAAGCCTGATGGTGAGTTGCTTCCTGGCCGGACTGGTGACGCTCGGCGGACAGCAGTCGTGGTGGCTGCAACCGCTGCTCTCATCGATGAGTTCCACCACCGTGTATTACGGGGCCACGGCCCTGACGGCGGTCACGGACAACGCCGCCCTCACCTATCTGGGCTCATTGGTGCAGGGTTTGTCGGACGAATTCAAGTACGCGCTGGTGGCGGGCGCAGTCACGGGCGGCGGACTCACGGTGATCGCCAACGCTCCCAACCCGGCGGGGATGTCCATCCTGCAAGGGCACTTCAAGGACGGCAAGGTCAGCCCGCTCGGCCTGTTTGCCGCCGCCGCCCTGCCGACCCTGGTAGCTATTGCCGCGTTCCGACTTCTATGAGTAACTATGAGTAATAGAGGGACATAAACAAGGCCACCTGAGAAGGTGGCCTTGTCATCAAGCTTGCTGTGTCGTTTCAAAACGCGCGCTTAGCGTTTGCCTCGCCTACCTCCTCTACCGAAATTATCGTAGCAAGCCCCCGGCTCGCCTGCCATGCAGCCCGGCCCGTAGCCCTGCATGCCTGCGCCACAGCCTCCTCCCATCCAGCCGCCGCCGCGCATGGGCTGCATAAAACCGGCTGTTTCAGCGTCGAATACCGTTTTCTGAGCCGCGTTCAACTTGCCGTAAAACACTTCAACCGACTTGCGCATATCGGCCAGCATGGCCGCGCGCTTCTTGCTGAATTCTTCCGCGCGGTTCAGGCGCTCGATTGCCGTCTTGGGCACTCCGGCATTACGCCTGTTCTCCATTTCCTTCAGCATGACCTCGGCGCGGGCCTCAGCGGCTTTCTTGAAATCCGCCCAGGCCGGTTTCTGCTCAGAGGTCAGCGCCAGCGCGAGTTCAAGCCGCGCCAAATGCACTTCCACCCGTTGGCTCATCCGCTCCTTGACCAGTTCCGGATCGGCATTGCGCCAACCATATCCGCCGCCGCCGCCCCATCCTTGAGCCAGCGCCGCGCCGCCGAGCAGGGTCGTTGCCGCCAGCGCGGTAACAAGCGATGTTTTGATCCAGGATTTCATATGTATCTCCTCTCCGTTGGGTTGGGGGTCGGTTCGCCCATAGTTCCGGGGCGACAGGCACATTTAACTCCGGAAAACGAAAGCGGAAAATCGTTAATTTGAAGCAATATGTTTCCAACAGGCCGATTGATACATAAGGATACAAATCAATCCCACATCCGCCTAAGATGCGCAAAAAACCGCCTACGAAGGAGAACTTCCCATGTCCGGCCAAGACCATATCCTGATCGTCGACGATGATCGGGACATCCGCAGCCTGCTCGCCGACTATCTCGAAAAGCAGGGACTGCGCTGCTCCACCGCCGCTGATGGCCGCGAAATGCGCGCCGCGCTGGAGAGCCACCGCATCGATCTGATCGTGCTCGACATCATGATGCCGGGAGAGGACGGCCTCACCCTGTGCCGCAACCTGCGCGCCAGCGACTCCCCCAATGCCGTCACGCCCGTGCTGATGCTGACCGCGCGCGGCGAGGACATGGATCGCATCATCGGCCTCGAAATGGGCGCGGATGACTATTTGCCGAAACCTTTCGTCCCACGCGAACTCTATGCCCGTGTCCGGGCCATCCTGCGCCGCGCCCGCGCCCTGCCTCCGAACATGGCCGCCGCGCCCGCCGCGCGGGGGCGCGAGCTGCATTTCGCCCACTGGCGGCTGGACACCGTCGCCCGCCACCTCATCGACCAGGACGGGACCATCGTTGCCCTGTCCGGAGCCGAATTCCGCATTCTCAGCATTTTCCTTGCCCATCCCCAGAAAATACTTTCACGCGATCAACTGATGGAACTCACCCAAGGGCGAGAGGCCGATGTCTTCGACCGCTCCATCGACCTCCTGATCAGCCGTGTACGCCAGCGGCTCAATGACAGCGCGCGCGAACCGGCCATCATCAAGACCGTGCGCAATGAGGGTTACGTGCTTGCCTGCGAAGTCACCCAGGCCGGAGCCGCAACATGATAAAACGCTTCTGGCCCCGCAGCCTGTTTGCGCGCCTGATGCTGATCTGGCTGATCGGCATCAGCCTCGTACTGGCCGTCAGCATCGCCATTTTCATCAATGAACGGGATCGCGCCTGGTCTGAAGGTTTTGCACGGGAAATCGCCTCCAACGCCGACATCCTTGACAAGCTCGCGCCAGAAGAGCGACAGCGCACATTCAAGGACGAGGAACATGGGTTTGGCCGGCGAGGCCGCATGCGCCTCGGCCTGGGCCTACCCAAGCATGCCCAGCCGCTCCCCGGCAACCATCCCCTGTTGTCGGCACTGCGCGAAGCCATGCCCGAGCGCCAGCCCGCCCTATACACCCATCAACGCGAAAGAGAGCATTACCTTCCCGGATACGAGCCTCTGATCGTTTCCGTGAATCTGGCAGACGGCTCCATACTCGCTGCCCGCCTGCGCGGGGCATACCGCCCGCCCAACCATTTGGCCATGTTTTCCCTGTCTTCACATGCCTCGATCATGGCCAGCGCGTTTTTCGCCCTGATCATTGGCATTGGCATCCTTACCTGGATCAGCGTGCGTATCGCCACCCGGCCACTCTCGAATCTGTCCGCTGCCGCGCGCGCCCTCGGCGAAGACCCTGAACGCGCACCGCTCGAACCCGTCGGCCCCACCGAAGTCATTCAGGCCACGGAAGCCTTCAACCAGATGCAGCAGCGCATCACCGCCCATATGCACGAGCGCACCCGCATCCTTGCCGCCATCTCTCACGACCTGCAAACCCCCATCACCCGTCTGCGCCTACGCGCCGAAAT
>WRJU01000227.1 GCA_009778425.1 Pseudomonadota bacterium | reverse complement strand
ACGCGCGCGCGGTGAACCTCCACCGTCTTGATGCTGATACCAAGCACATCGGCGATTTGTTTGTTGAGCTTGCCCGCGATGATGAGATCAAGCACTTCGCGTTCGCGCGTCGTGAGTTGCGCCAGCCGTTGTGCCGTGTCGGTTCGGGCATGCCGGTGTTTGCGTTCCTCGCTCTCTTGCGCCAGACAGTTTTCGACCATTTTCAGCATTTCTTCGGCGGAGAATGGTTTTTCGATGAAATCCGCCGCGCCTTTCTTGAGCGCCGCCACGGCCATCGGCACATCGCCATGCCCAGTGATGAAGATCACCGGCAGCGCGCAATGCCGACGGGCGAGTTCCTCGAACAATTCCAGCCCACTCATGCCCGGCATGCGCACGTCGAGCAACAGGCATCCGGCAAGGCTCCCGTCCCAGGCAGCAAGAAAGCTCTCGGCATCGGGGAAAGCCTTGACCGCATGGTCGTGCGACTCCAGCAGCCAGACCAGGGAATCCCGTTGGGCATCATCATCATCGACAATGAAAACCTGTTGCCCGGATGCTTCCCCGGCCTCGCGCATCATTTTGGCTTCACTCACGAACCGTCTCCTCGATGGGCAAGGTAAAGGTAAAGATAGTACCCCCTTCCGGATTCGGCTCTACAGTCAAACGCCCGTCGTGGAACTCGATGATCGAGCGGCAAATAGCCAACCCCATCCCCATGCCTTCGTCCTTGGTCGTCGCAAAAGGCTGAAACAGTCGCTCCATGCCTTCCTCGCTGATGCCGTGCCCCCGGTCGATCACCGCGATTTCCACGAAATGCCCGCCCCCTGTCCGCGCCTTCACCGTCAGCACACGCTCATCCTCCAGAGCATCTTTCATGGCATCGAACCCGTTGCGTACGAGGTTGAGCAGCACCTGTTCGATCATGATCTGGTCGGCATAGACATCCGGCAGGCCGGGAGCAAGCTCGACAGACAACCGAATGCCACGCCGATGGGCGTCGATCTCAATCAGAGCCAGCGCCTCTTCCAGAATGGCGGCCACGGGGGTCGCGCGGCGGCGCGGCTCGCTTTTTTTCACAAACGCGCGGATGCGCGCAATGATCTTGCCTGCCCGTTCGGCTTGCGCGGCGGCTTTTCGCATCACAGGCAGCAATTCCTCCGCGTCGGCTCCGGCCTGCATGCGCGCGGCACAGCCGTTACAGTAATTGGCAATGGCCGATAAGGGCTGATTGAGTTCATGCGCCAGCATCGAGGCCATTTCCCCCATGGTAATCAGGCGCGCGGTACGGGCAATGCGTTCCTCCTGCTGACGGGCGATTTCGGCGGTTTTCTTGCGATCCGTGATGTCGGTGGCGATACCCAGGCGAACGACACGCCCATCGACCCAAAGCACCGCCTGTTCACGCACGTGATACCAGTGCCCCGTGCGCGGCTGCAACAGTTCTCCATCGAAAAGCTCGCAGGGTGTATCCGGCGCTTCGATCCCGCGCGGGTCGGCCCGGTAGTCCCCGCGTTCCGGCAGAGGGACGACCAAGCCGCGCAAAACCTGGCCTACGGCGTCGAACCCATGCAGCGTCTGGAAAGCGCGGTTGGCGAAAAGAATGATTCCGCTGCGCGCATCCGCGACATACACGGCGGCTTCCAGCCCATCCAGCACGGCGGCCAGAGGCTCACCCGCGCTACTGGCCGTGACTGCCGCGTTTTGTATGTCCGTGTCCGCGTTTTGCATGCTTCTCCCGATTCGACAAACCCGTGCCAGCGGCAGTTTAGCGTTACAGAATCCACTTGGGCTAGAATTAGGTTCTTACATACATGAATCATCCAGCGAGACCGGAACAATGGATATGGACGCTATCCGCCTGAACGACATCCGGCGTATGCGCGATGAGGCCGAATGCCTTGTGGACGGAGCCACAGTAGACGCCGCCATTGACCGCATGGCCTCGGACATTACCGAACGGCTTTTCAATGCCGACCTGCTCGTTCTTGCGGTGATGAATGGCGGGATAGTCCTGGCCGGGCACTTGCTGCCCCGCCTCAATTTCCCGCTTGAACTCTCCTGGGTTCACGCAACCCGCTACGGCTCTTCCAGCCAAGGCGGAGAAATCGAATGGCACGCGTACCCGAATATCAAAGTGCAGGGACGTACCGTGCTCATCGTCGATGACATTCTCGATGTCGGCCATACCCTGCTCGCCATCGTCGAGCACTTGCGCGGACAAGGCGCAAACAAAGTGCTTACTGCGGTGCTCGTCGACAAACAGCACAACCGCAAGGCTCGCCCCGACCTCAAGGCCGATTTCGTCGGGCTGGAACTGCCGGATCGTTTTCTGTTCGGTTCAGGAATGGACTATCGCGGGTACTGGCGAAACGCCGTTGGTATCTATGCGGTAAAAGATTTATGAGTTTCAAACGAATACGGATGGCACGATGCTGATCACCTTCAAATCCAAGGCCGCCTCGGATGTCCTGATGTTCGGCGAGGCCGCGCGGCAGTTGCTTGCCCTGCTCGATAAGGACGGTAGTGCCGCGCAGGGCATCATCACCGTCGAACAATTGAATGAGGCCATCACGCGCCTGGAATCCGCCATCGAGCTTGAGCATGCGCGGCAGGGCGCGAAGAGCATGGATGAGCGCGAAGCCGAAGAAGAGGCCGAAGCCGAAGCCGGGCGCATCGGCATGGCCGCGCCCGTGAATCTTGCCCAACGCGCCTGGCCGTTGCTCGATCTGTTGCGCTGCTCGCATGCCGCCGGCCAGCCGGTGACTTGGGTCGCGCGGTAAAACGGAGAAAGATTAATCGGCAGTACAATAAATCTGTAGATTGGTTTGTGCCGTTCTACGCACTCAAAATTTCACGGAGGTTTCTCATGAAGAAGTACGCGGCTGAATTTGTCGGGACATTCTGGCTCGTCCTTGGCGGTTGTGGCAGCGCGGTATTGGCGGCAGCCTTTCCGGAACTTGGCATCGGGCTGGCCGGGGTTTCGCTCGCTTTCGGCCTGACCGTGCTCACGATGGCTTACGCAATCGGCCACATTTCCGGTTGCCACCTGAATCCGGCGGTTTCTATCGGCCTTTTCGCGGCGGGGCGCTTCGAGAGCAAAGAGTTATTACCCTATATCGTCGCCCAGGTTCTCGGCGGCATCGTCGCGGCGGGCATCCTGTATCTGATCGCCAGCGGCAAGCCGGGGTTCGAGTTGGGAGGTTTTGCCTCGAACGGCTACGGCGATTTCTCGCCTGGCGGGTATTCGCTTCCCGCCGCGCTGGTCTGCGAAATCGTGATGACTGCGGTTTTCCTTTTCGTCATCATGGGTTCGACGAGCCGGAAAGCCCCACCGGGATTCGCGCCCATTGCCATCGGCCTTTGCCTGACGCTGATACACCTGGTTTCCATCCCTGTCACCAACACGTCGGTCAATCCCGCGCGCAGCACTGCCGTAGCGTTTTTTGCAGGGGGTGACGCGCTCGCGCAACTCTGGCTCTTCTGGGTAGCGCCTATCGTAGGCGGTATCCTGGGCGCGCTGGTTTATAAGGCGATTGAGAAAGAACAGGATTAAGAAAAGCCCTCTCCCGTCCCTTCGGGGCGGGAGAGCTTTATGGTCATTGTCAAAGCCGCAGTCGTAAAACAAATACTCCAAGTCTGCGCGGTTCAATTTCCTTTGTTGAGTCACCCCTGCCCGAAGGCAGGGGATTCCTTGATACGGTCTTGGGGAGCCTTCGGCTTCTTGTTACGCTTTATCTCGCTTGACTCCGCCATTCATGGCGAAGATTGCGCGAGACATGTGTTCATCAGGCTCGCGCAAGGCGAGCCTTTATGTCGAGTCTGTCTGACATTTTGTCTGTCTAACAGCGGCGCAGTTCTGCCAGTTTGACAAATGTCTGCCATTTCGCTTTTTTCAAAATTGATCCAAACCGTTAATTTTTTAACAAGTCTGCCAAAACATGGGTATGGCAAGGATTTTGCTTGGAATATGACGAGCGTCAAACAACGAAATAAACAAACAGACAAAAATCATGATCAATCGACGGTTTTTCACTGTCTGCTTGCTGGTCACAGCAGGCAGCGCGGCAGGACAGGCCACCGGCTTTGTAGCGGGTTTGCATCCGGATCGGCGACCTGACGGGGCTCCGCAACTGGCGCAAGCCACCTTGACTCCAGAGCAACTTGAGCGGGCGCTGCATGGTATTGATCGCCCTGTGCCGGGCAACGTCGAGTCGATCGTGGCCGCTGGCAGATGGTGGATACCGCTGCGCGGGCCGGGTATGAACCCTCCCTACGACCTGCGCAACTGGCACAGCCCCTCGGTGGGTGCCTCCGTGCTTTCGTCGCGCTGATGTCGGCACATCAGAGCCTGTTTTTGGATCGCACGCTTGCTTTCGCGGCAAGCGATTTCTTTGGATTGCCGGGCTTGCAAACGCAAATACCCGCGATGCTGCCGACAGGCAGAAGGGGCTGACGGCCCCAAGTGTTTTTTCGTTCCCTAAACTTAAGGAGAAAGTCATGAAAGTTGTTCGTAAAGTTCTCGGTCTGTCGGTGATGGCTGTCGCTCTTGGCGTTGCCTTGCCGAGCATGGCGCAACAGCAAGGGATGTCCGGACAGCAGGGGATGTCAGGTCAACAAGGCATGTCGGGCCAACAAGGGATGTCTGGTCAGCAAGGCATGAGTGGCATGTCCGGCCAACAGGGCATGTCTGGACAGCAAGGAATGTCCGGACAGCAGGGGATGTCAGGTCAACAGGGCATGTCGGGCCAGCAGGGCATGTCTGGTCAACAAGGCATGAGTGGCATGTCCGGCCAGCAGGGGATGTCTGGCCAGGAAGGTATGTCCGGTCAGCAGGGGATGTCGGGCAACGAGACCAATAAGGCAAAGAAGGCCAAAAAGTAAGGCATGTCCGGCAGCAACAAGCCAGAAAAGGCAGGGCGCGCACAAAAATCATCCGGCCAGACGGCTGGGTGGTTCTTGTGTGGCGCCGCCTCACGGTAGAGCTGCAATTTCAATAACAATGAATCGGCCAGACCAGGCCAGGAGTCGAACCCAATGAGTTCGCTATGGTTTAGGAAGTTCCTGCGGATGGGCGCGAGCCGCAAGGGACATGCTTGCCTTGGGATGTCGTATGTCATGTCGGCGAGTTTGATCGCCGTCCTGACCGCGAGCGGTTGCAAAGACTCTACTTCACCGGCATCGCAGGCCAGTGCGCCCGCTGCGTCTTCCGTCAGCTATCAGGCGGCCAAATACGACCCCATCCATTTCAAGCCAGCGATCGAGCAGGCTACCGATCAGCAATGCTTAAACTGCCACGCCGAAGTGCTGAAGCCTGCGGCGCGCAAAATTTCGTCGGCGGGCATGGAAGCCTCCAACGTCAAGGGCTGGTATCAGCAGCTTTCCACTTATCAAGGCGAGCAGGAGACTTTCCACCGTCGGCATCTGGAGACGGCGCTTGCCAAACAGCTCATGAATCTGCGGTGCACCACCTGCCATCAGGGCAACGACCCACGCGACAGGGCTCCCGGCAGTTCAGCTACCGCACAGCCCGACCTCACGCTGCGCAAGACGGTATCGGCAGAAACAACATGCTTGAAATGTCACGGCCAGATGAATTGGCCCGTGATGGGCCTTCCTGAGCCGTGGCCACAGATGAAGGCATCGTTTCAAAACAACTGCCTGTTGTGTCATACAGCGATCCGCACAACACGGCACCAAGTCACCTATCTCAATGCCAAGGCCATTGAGGAGATGGCCGCCAAGCCAGACGGAGGAGACGTGTGCTTTGGCTGCCACGGAGGGCGTGCCTGGTATCGCATTCACTATCCTTTCCCCAGGCATGCCTGGCCTGAAATGGCTACCGAGACTCCTGATTGGGCCAAGGATCGCCCGACCGAATCGGAAGCACGCTTCCTCATTAGCACTACGGGTCAAGGAGAAAAAAAATGAAGAACCTCTGGCCTGAGACAGCATACGGCGAATCGGCGGCGTACTTTCCCGGCATCCGCGACAACCACGCCGACAGCTACCATCGGCGTGACTTCCTGAAGATCATGGGCGTTGGCGCCGCGACGCTGGTGGGCACATTAGTTGGCGTCGGGAGCGCGCTCAAACCCAAAGAAGCACGCGCCTTCGCATATGAACCTTATTTCCCCGACGACCAACTCACCACCGTAGTGACTTCGTGCGCCCATAACTGCGGCTCAAGGCATGTGCTGGTGGCTCACAAGAAAGGCGACGTGATCGTGCGGCTGTCCACCGACAACGGCACATACCAAGCCGGTGGCAGCTACGGCAAGGACACGGAGGCCGAACCTCAGTTGCGCGCCTGCCTGCGCGGGCGCAGCTACCGCGCCCGCCTGTACTCGCCCGAGCGGTTGCTGTACCCGATGAAGCGCGTCGGCGCGCGCGGCGAGCATAAGTTCAAGCGCATCAGTTGGGATCAGGCGCTGGACGAGATCGCCAACAAGATGATCCAACTCAAGAAGGATTACGGGCCTACCGCCTTGCTGGATCAGTCCTACGCCGGCGCCAGCTACGGCGTGCTGCACAAGAGTGACCAGATCGAGGGGCTGCTGGCGCGCTTTCTGGGCATGTTCGGCTGCCGCACCAATTCCTGGTCTGTGCCGTCGTACCAGGGCACCACGTTCTCCAGCCGCATGACCTTCGGCACCATCCAGGACGGTAACGAGGACGACGCCTTCGCGCACAGCAAGCTGATCATCATGTGGGGCTGGAATCCGGCTTACACTTTCCACGGCGGCAACACGTTCTATTACATGCGCCTCGCAAAGCAGCGCGGCTGCAAGTTTGTGCTGGTAGACCCGCAGTACACCGATTCGGCTGCCGTGTACGACGCCTGGTGGATTCCCATCAAACCCAATACCGATGCCGCCATGATGGCCGCGATGGCGTACCACATCTTCACCAGCAACTTGCAGGATCAGAAATTCATCAACAGCTTCGTGTTGGGCATGGATGAGGGAAGCTTGCCCAAGGAGTATGCGGGCAAGGAAAATTTTAAGGACTACATCCTCGGCAAGTACGACAACACGCCCAAGACGCCGGAATGGGCTGAACAGATTTGCGGCGTCAAGGCCGACGACATTCGCAAGTTGGCCGAGCTGTACGCCAAAACCAAGCCAGCGGCACTGAAGGCGTCCTGGGGGCCAGGCCGCGCCAGCTACGGCGAGCAATACAATCGCATGGCCGCTGCCTTGCAGGCCATGACCGGCAACATCGGCATCCTGGGCGGCTGCGCCGAAGGTGTGGGCAAAGCGTGGCACAGCGAGAGCGTAGCCTACCCTTACGATGAGAACGCCAACCTGTGGTGGGGTTCGATCAAGTCCGATCGCTGGGCGCACTGCGTGCTGAATTATCCGAACGTGAAGCGGGAAGAGATTGGCCTATGGCCGCGCCAGGACAACCTCGACGGCCTGATTCCCAACATCAAGGGCATCTTCTGGCAGGGCAGCGACTGGTTCAACCAACTCACCAACATCAACAAGGAAATCCAGGCCATCGAGAAGCTCGAACTGGTAGTGTGCATGGACTCCACCATCACGCCCTCGGGCATCTGGGCCGATTACCTGCTGCCGATTGCCACCCACTTCGAGCGCCACGACGTGGCTCTGCCCTGGTACAAAGGCCATTACTACATTCATCGGCCTCGGGTGATCCAGCCGCTGGGCGAGAGCAAGAGCGATTTTCAGGTGTTCACCGAGTTGTGCTACCGGCTGGAAGCGATCGATCCCAGCCTGAAAGACCTCGGCAAACGCTACAACCCGCGCGCCGACCGCAGCTACTTCCAGAACCCCGACGCCGTGGACGAAGCCTATCTCCAAGCTTGGTGGGAAGGCAGCGTGCAGCACCACCAGGGCGTAACCATGCAGTGGGAGGAATTCAAACAGCACGGCATCTACAAGTTTGTTTTCAAGGAGCCGCAAATCGCCTTCCGCGAACAAATTGCCAACGGCAAGCCGTTCGAGACGGCGTCGGGCAAGATCGAAATATTCTCGACCTACCTGGCAAGCATCACTGACTGGACCAAGACCCAGTTCGGTTACGAAATTCCCTACATTCCCAAGTGGATCGAGCCTTTTGAGTCGCTCAACCACCCAATCGCCCAGAAATACCCGTTCCATCTGGTCAGTCCGCACCCGCGCTGGCGCACACATTCGATCTTCAACAACATTCCGTGGCTGCGGGAAACCTACACGCAAGAAGTCACCATCAATGCCAGCGATGCCAAAAAACTCGGCATTCAAACCGGCGATACGGTGGAAGTCTGGAACGACCGTGGCAAGTGCGTCGCTCCCGCCTACGTGACTGAACGGTTGATGCCCGGTGTGCTGGTGTTGTTCGAGGGCGCGTGGATGGATCCGGACAAGGACGGCGTGGATCGCGCCGGCAACCCCGATTTTCTGACACTGGACAACCCCACCCCAGCAGGCGCGTTCGCCTACAACAACGCCATGGTGCAGATCAAAAAAACCGATCTGGAGCATCGGCCCGGTTGGGACGAACTGTCGGTAGCTCGCTCGGCGGTGTTCCGCCGCGACATGTAGGAGGCTCGTGTCATGGCTGAAAAACAGGTCATCATCAACAAGTTCGGCGTTGACGCCTCGGCGCGCGCGAAGCACGCGCAGGAGCACCGCGACGCAGCGACCTACGAGCCGGTCAAACCCAGGCAGCAATGGGGTTTCATCCACAACAACGTTGATTGCATCGGCTGCCGCGCCTGCGAAATCGCCTGCAAGGACAAGAACGGCCTGCCACCGGGGCCGCGCTTGCGGCGGGTGATGTACGTCGAAGGCGGCACGTTCCCGGAAGTGTTCGCCTACAAGGTGAACATGTCGTGCAACCACTGTGCCGAACCGGCCTGTCTGCCGACCTGCCCGACCGGCGCAATCTGGAAGCGCGCCGATAACGGGGTGGTAGACATCGACTCCACGCTGTGCATCGGCTGTCGCCGCTGCGAGGCCGCCTGCCCGTTTGGCGCGCCGCAGTACGACCCGACCGAGAATATCGTCAAGAAATGCAATATGTGTATCGACGAACTGGAAGCCGGCCGCAAACCGTACTGCGTATCGGCCTGCATGATGCGGGTACTCGACATCGGCCCCATTGACCAGTTACGTGCCGGTACCTGGGATACCAAGGCCATGGTTCAAGGCAAAGACGTTCCCGTGCGCCAGGTTCAGCACATGGCCAATCCAGAGTTGACCAACCCCTCGATTGTCTTCATTGCGCATCCCAAAGGGCGCGTCGCGGCGGCATCTGAGAAACCCACGGAGAATAAAGCCTCGCCATGACCGCCAGCGCACAGCCAATTGATGCCAAGGATGATTCGTTTCTGGCGGCAGAAGACCTGCGCGCACTGGCTTGGCTGCATGCGTCCGAGCGCTCGCCACGGGTTCTGGCCGAGCTGCATGCAAACGGCTTTCCCGCCTCGCTGATGCTGGTTCCGCAGAACAATCCCTGGATGCACTGCATGGATCGCGCCTTGGGCGCGCTGGCTGGCATACCGTGCGACGACGAAAGCGCCGAACTGCCGGTTCCCAGCGAGGACGATCTCGCGGCCGACTTCGCCGCCATTTACCTCACGCACGCGCTACGTGCGTCGCCGCACGAATCGGTCTGGCGCGACGAAGATCACCTGATGCTGCAAGAGCCGACCTTTGCCGTGCGCGCGTTCTACCGCCGCCACGGCTTGCAGGCGGTCGACTGGCGGCAGCGCGCCGACGACCATCTTGTCACCGAACTGGAGTTCGTGGCCTTGCTGCTGGAGCGCGGCGAACTCAAGGAAGCGGCTTGCTTTCTCAAGTCGCACCTGCTGACATGGCTACCGTCGTTCGCCAGCCGGGTTGCTCAGCGCGCGGCCACGCCGTTCTACGCTGCGCTGGCGGGTCTGACCCTGGCGGCCTGCGAGCATTGCCTCGCGCGGCTGCCGACTGTCGCCGATGAGGCTGCGTAACGGAGAAGGCTGCATTGCTGAGCCGCTGCGCAAGTGAATGCGATCGGTCTCTGCAATACAATCGGAGCAGTCAGATGGATTCGACTCCCCGAAGAACCAGACGCATAACAACACCGCCCATGCCCCTGTCGCTCCCGCTTTCTCGCCCTGTCATCCGCCAAGCACGTTGGCGTATTTGGTGGAGCGCATCGCTCTCGCGCCGCCTGACACTGGGCCTGATCGTGGCTCTACTGGCTTCCGCAGGCACATTGGTGGCGCTGACGCTGGCGGTCAATCAAAGTGAATTGCGCCTTCAGCAGGAAGAATCGGCCCGGCGCATGGTTCGGCTGTTCGAGGCCAGCTTACAGAACGCCATGCTCAAGCGCGACCTGGGGGGCATGACCGACATCCTGAAGTACCTCGGGCGGGCTCCCGGCGTAGATCAGGCGCGGTTGCTGAATCCCGTGGGCGAGGTTCGCTTCGCGTCCCACGATGGTGCGACGGCGCCAGAGCCGCCGGTATCGACGCGCGAACTTTGCCACGAGACTCAATGTCAAGAACGGTTGCGTTGGAGCGCCGAGGCTGACGGCGAGCGATTGCAGATCGTCTATCCAATACACAACCACGATCGTTGCGGCCAGTGCCACGGCTCGCTGGAACTGCATCCAGTCAATGGCTTACTGGTGGTTGACTTTCAGCCAAGAGCCTTTTCCAGCTTGGGTCGTGACCCGATACTGTTGCTGTCGGCCGTGGGCTTGAGTGCGCTGGCTCTCTTCGCCCTGATCATGCTTGTGACCCTGCGTCGACAAGTGAGCGAGCCGCTTGCCTCGCTGGCGCAGGCCACCGACAAGCTGGCGGCGGGCGACCTCGAAGCGCGCGTGAAATCCCCCGCGCGCGATGAACTGGGCCGTGTTGCCCACGCCTTCAATCATATGGCAGATCGCTTGCGCGAAACTGTAGTCACTTTGCGGCACGAGCGGCAGTTTCTACAACAGTTGATTGATGGCATGCCCGATCCCGTGGTCGTGATTGGCTCCGACTACCGCATTCATCTGGCTAACCATGCCTATGCCAGCCTGCTTGGCCACGATCTGCCCGCCTTGGTCGGGCAGCATTGCTATCGCACCAGTTGCGGCTTGAACGAGCCATGCCCCAGCACACTGGTGACTTGCCCGATCGCCGAAATCCGCGAGTGCGCCCGACCGGTGCGCAGCATGATCAGTCTGCGGCATGTCAGCGGCAGTACGGTAGATGTCGACATTGACGCCGCACCCTTGCCCCAGGAAGACGGGCAAACGCTGGTCATTGAGGTCATCCGCCCGCTGGAGCGGACACTGAGGTTCTCCCAACAGCAGCGCTTGTCCACCATCGGCCTGTTAGCCAACGGGGTGGCCCACGAAATTCACAACCCGCTGGCGTCGATCCGCATCGCGCTGCAAGCGAGTTTGCGTGGCCTGCGCAGCGGTCGGATGGACAGCGAAGAACTGACCGACTACCTGGAACTGGTCGACCATGAAATCGACCGCTGCGTCCTGACGACTCAGCGAATGATGCAAATGAGCCAGACGCCGACCCAGATGCTTCAGCCGGTGAACGTAGCCGTTGCCATCGATGACGTGTTGGCATTGCTGCGCGAGGAATGCCGTGTGCGCGGCGTTCTGGTCAGCATCAACGGTGTACCGCAAACGCTGTGCGTAATGGGCGACGAAGCCGAGTTGCGCCAGGTTCTGGTGAATCTGGTGCACAACGCACTGCACGCCATGCCACAGGGCGGCCGGATCGACATCGAGGGAACATCCTCCAGCGATGGACAGTGGTTTCAGCTTGCCATGCGCGATACGGGCTGCGGCATCGCGGAGGCTGACATTGCCCTGATCTTCATGCCCTTTTTCAGTCGCCGCGCAGACGGGCAGCGCGGTACCGGCCTGGGCTTGGCTATCAGCAAGGCCATCATGGAACGGTTCGGTGGGCACATCGAAGCCGACAGCACACCCGGACAGGGAAGTTGCTTCACGCTGACGCTGAAACAAGTGTCCGACGCGGCATTGACCGAAAGTGCCGACAATACCGACAATACCGATCATGCACCGGTTGACTGAAGATCGCCCCTTGTACGCATCCATCCTCGTCGTTGAAGACGATTCAGTCCTCAATCGCCTGCTCGTCAAGGAATTGGGCAAGGCCGGCTACGAAGTCGATGGTGCCGATTCGTGGCGGCGCGCGCGCGAGCGCATTACCGCTTTCGCCCCCGATCTGGTGCTGCTGGACGTGAATCTGCCCGATGCGGACGGATTTGGCCCGCTCGTGGAAACCGTCAATTCCCGACCCGTTGTAATGCTCACAGCATATGGCAACATCAGTCAGGCGGTCGAGGCCATGCGCCTCGGTGCGGCCGATTACTTGGTCAAACCGGTCAATCTGGATGAACTCGAACTGGTGATCCGCAGCGTGTTGGAGCGCAGCCAATGGCACGCGAAGAAGGCGCTGTGTCACACCGATGCCGGCAACACCATGATCGGCGACAGCCCAGCGATGCAGCAATTGCATCGCCTGATCGGCGATGTCGCGGGCTCTGAGGTCACGGTACTGATTCAGGGCGAAAGCGGCTCCGGCAAGGAATTGGTCGCCCAGGCCATCCATGCGGCCAGCCCTCGGCGTGGCGAGAGCTTCGTAGCGGTGGATTGCTGCACCTTGCAGGAGTCGCTGTTCGAATCCGAACTGTTCGGACACGAACGCGGCGCATTCACAGGAGCCGACCGGCGCAAGGCTGGCCTCATAGAAGCGGCCACGCGCGGCACATTGTTTCTGGACGAAATCGGCGAGGCTGGCACGACGATTCAGGCTAAATTGCTCAGGGTGCTGGAAACCGGGCGCTTCCGGCACGTTGGAGCCAATACCGATCTGCGCGCCGACGCGCGCATTATCACGGCCACCAACCGCGACCTACGTCAGCGCGCGTCAAAGGGTAAATTTCGCGACGACCTGTACTATCGTTTATCAACCTTCCTTATCGAAGTGCCACCCCTGCGCCAGCGCCGCGAGGACATTGCGGCGCTGGCTGCCCACTTTGTCGCCCGCAGACGTCAGGCCATGGGTCTACGGCCGGTCGCCATCAGCCCGGAAGCAATCCGTCGGCTGATGGCCTACGACTGGCCGGGCAACGTGCGCGAACTGCGTAACGTCATCGAGCGCGCACTGATCGTTCTGGGCAACGAACAGGAAATCGATGTGCCGCACCTGGGATCGCTTCAGGCCGCGCAGCCATCCTTCATGGCCGCTGCTGCGCCGGGTATTGGATCGTTGGACGAAGCATTGGTGCTGCGCGGTGAACCCACGCTCGAAAAGATCGAGCGCGAATACCTGGCCAACCTACTCAAGAAATACGGCGGCAACCGGCGGCGCGTGGCCGAGGCGATGGGCGTGTCCGAGCGCACCGCCTACCGCATGATGGATCGGTATGGGTATAAATAACCCTCCTGACTCAGGCCGTTGTTCTGGCCAAGTCGGTCCGCCAGCCAGGGCGGCCGTACCGCGCGCACTCAATCCAGATCGCTGATCTTGGGGTCGGAGCGCAGGAAACCGCGCAAGGGAGCAGCAGGCGGAAGCGAATTCCTTTCATTATTCCGATTTTCATTGATGATCTTGCCCCACTCCTCGAAAGCCTGCTTCACATCATCCTGCGCGCCTCTTCCGTTTGTGTGCTGACC
>WRJU01000226.1 GCA_009778425.1 Pseudomonadota bacterium | reverse complement strand
CCTGTTACGGCAGGAATGTTTTGGGACGGATCGGTAGGCGGTTGCGCGACTTCATATGAAGGAGCGGATGCCTCTTCACTGACGGGTGCGGCGGTCAGCAGCGGTTTCGGCATTTCGGGGATTTTTTCGGGCGGCTTTTGCGATGTTTTCTTTGGAGGCTTGGATTTTTTTGGCAGCGGAGGTTTCGGTGCTGGCTTGGGCGGCTCCAGCCGTTCTTCCGAGGGTGAGTGTTCGGAGAAACCAGCGGGCAAGGGGATCGGCGCAATCAGGTCGGCCTGAATCACTTTGGGCACGGTTCGGAGGGGCTGCTGCGATGCTTGCAGGACGGCGGCAAGCACTACAGCATGCGCCAGTCCAACGCCAAGCCACTGTACTGCCGCCCATATCCAGCAGGTTGGGCTGGAGGGAGGCTGGCGCAAGGCGGCGCTGTTGGACAGGGGGGATTTTGCCTGCAACTTCATTTCAGCATGCCATGTCCAGAATGCTCATGTTCCGGGTGAAAGGCGCAAGGTGACACGCCCCACCGTTTCGGCCTCCGGGCCAAGCCGTTCAAGCGCGGTGGCGTGCAGTTCGGATAGCAGGGTAGCTGTGTTCATGATGTTGATATGTCGTTTGGTCAGTACGGTGGAAAAAAGGCCGGGATGGGTTCAACCGCCGCTCGCATCTGCACTCCGTTATCACGCATGTTGGAACGTCTTGATAGCTGAAACAAACAGGATCACGCCGAGTAGAATCAGCAACAGGCGGGTTGGAACCAGCCCAAGCAATACGCCACCCAGAGCCGCGCCGAGGATGGAGCCAATTGCCATCCACACTCCCAAGCCCCGCTCCTTGCGTAGCACAGCAAAGGAATCGGAACTGCTGTAGCGGGAAAAGCCGACAATCATCGTGGGCAGGCTTACCATCAGCGAGAGGCTACCGGCAATCTTGATGTTCAGCCCGTAGAGCAGCACGATGGTGGGGATCAGCAATTCACCTCCGGCTACGCCCAGCAAAGCGGCGACAACTCCAATCCCAAAACCAGCAATTACCCCTGCAACGATACGCAGTAAACCGGCTTCAAATAGCGCCGTACCTCCGTCATGGTTGTCGGCCCAGGCTTCGACCAGCATCACCAGCGCCAGTCCCACCAGCAATACCATGATGATGCGGTTGAGCCAACGCCGGGGCAGCTTGATGGCGTGGCCTGCGGCCCACCATGCGCCGATCAGACTACCGGAAAGCAAGTTGGCGACAACATCAAGATGCTCCGTCAGGAGAGCAAGCGAAATCGTGCGGCTCCGGAACAGAAGAGCGGCTCCCACGACGACCAAGCTCATGGCTTTATTGAGAATGACGGCCTCAAGCGTGGCAAGCCGAAACAGTCCCACCAGTACCGGCAGACGAAACTCAGCGCCACCAAGGCCAATCAGGCCACCCAGCGTGCCGACAATCGAACCAGCCAGAAACCCTTGGGCATTGCGCCTGCATATAGTCATAGTCGTCTAAGTTACGGTGGCAAAAAAATCGGGCGAAATGTGTTCAACTGCCGCCTGTTTTCTCCCAGGAGATGAAAGCCCAGCGCATGCTTGTTTTGAGGCCGCCGTTTGCCATGATTCCTGTAAACCACGTTTGCAGCCGGACGCATTCGTTCGTGTCGAGTTCGCCCAGCGACCAAGTTATTCGTTGCAGGAGTTCATCGAAGTCGGTGATGCCAGAAAGGGGGCCTTCGTTTTCGAGGTAGTCAAGCCGAGGGTGGATATTCCGGCTGTGCAGGATATTGAGCAGGTAGATGTAGTCGGACACCGGCTGCGGTTTGCGGCCAATGGCATCGAGAATCCTCGGGTCGATGAAATTCCCGCCGACCAGATGCGTGAGATAGACGCGCTTCTTCGCCTTGGCGTTGAGCTTTGCCAGCGCAGCACCGATGTCCTGCACCTGGGTGGAGCGCGAAGCGACGACGATGTCGCATTCGGGCACTTCCGACCAGTCGTCTTCCCAAGCCAGATGCAGGGTGTCGGCGTTGGTGATGCCCAGTGTTGCGATGTTTTCCTTCAGTTCGTCAAGCATGCCCTTGCTGTAATCCAGGCCGATGACGCGCTCAAGCCGTGTAGCCAGCGGCAAACAGATGGTGCCGGGGCCGCAGCCGACATCCAGCAGGGTGCGTGCGCCGCTCAGATCCATGCGCGAAATGAATTCGTCCGCATATCGCCCTTTTACTGTTTTCCGATTCATGCCGGATGCACGTGCGTCCCAGGCACTGTCCGGTTTTGCCTTACCGGCCATCATCATGTGGTCACGATATAGACGAGAGAAGTCAATGGCAGCGATTGTCATGGAACGGAGGTCTCCTTCTCAGTTGAGCAGGGCGCGAGTAGGGAGATAGGCGGTGATTTCATCTTCGGTGACGCTGTAGAGCGCGGCCAGCTTGTCTGGCGTGGCGATGTCCCTGGGAGTGCCGATTCCTGCGATGCTTCCGGGCGCAAGCAGTGCGATGCGGTCGGCGACGCGCAGGGCGTGTTCCGGCTGATGGGTCGACATCAGGATGGTGATTCCCTGGTCGCGCAATCGGCCAATGTGCCCAAGGATGCGAATCTGGTTGCCAAAATCGAGGCTGGCGGTCGGTTCGTCCATCACCAGCACTGTCGGTTGCTGCGCCAGGGCGCGCGCAATCAATGCCAGTTGGCGTTCGCCTCCACTGATCGCCGTATAAATGCACTCGCCCAGGTGGGCGATTCCAAGCATCTCCAGGCAGTCTGCGGCAATTTTGCGGTCGTGCCTGGAGGGAATGGCAAAGCGCCCGATGCGCGCGGTACGTCCCATCAGCACGATTTCGTTGACGGTAAAGGGAAATATTCCGGCATGCGCTTGCGGCATATAAGCGACGCGCTGTGCAAAGGCCAGACGAGACCAACCGGCGATAGCCTCACCAAGTACATGCACTTCACCCGACAGCGGCGGCAACAGGCCGAGCAGGGTCTTGAACAGGGTCGTCTTGCCACCGCCGTTTGGCCCTAGCAAGCAAAGCACTTCACCGGCCTTGACGTTGAACGCGAGCGAATTCATGACCACTTTCCGGCCATAACCGATGCTCAGGGCGCGCGCCTCGATGACGTTCATTCTGTTTTTCCGGTATGCGCCAGCAGATAAAGGAAAAACGGAGCGCCAACCATTGCGGTGACGATGCCAAGCGGCAGTTCGATGACGACCAGCGTCCGTGCCAGGATGTCGGTGCCAACGACAAAGCCAGCCCCGAGCAGGAGCGATGCGGGCAAGAGCCTGGAAAAATTCGGGCCGACCAGAAAACGCGCGGCATGCGGAACGACGAGACCGACCCATCCGACGATGCCTGCAATCGAAACGACGGTAGCCGTCACCAATGTTGCCGCGATAATCAAAACCATCCGCAGGCGGGCGACTTCGATACCGAGAGCCGCTGCTTCTTCGTCCGGCAGGCTGAGGAGGTTGACGCGCCAGCGCAGCAAGATCATTGGCACAAGCCCGATGAGGACGAGCGGCACAGCCGATGCGAGATCGCGTGAATTGACACCGTTCAGGCTGCCAAGCAGCCAGAAAACGATGTTGCTGAGTTGCTGCGAATGTGGGTCCGAGAGGATTTTGAGCAGCGAGACGCCCGCATTGAGCAAGGTGCCGACGGCAATGCCCGCAAGCACCAGGACGAGAACCGGGTCGTGCCGACGCACCAGTCCGGAAACACCATATACGACGCCAACGGCGGCCAGCCCGCACACAAAGGCGAGGACTTGTATGACTGTCAGCGGCAAGCCGAAAAAAATCCCAATCGTAGCGCCGAAACCGGCTCCGGCAGACACGCCGAGGATGTCCGGCGACACCAGCGGGTTGCGGAACATGTTCTGGTAGGCCGCCCCTGCGGCAGCCAGAGCAGCTCCGATCAGCATGCCGGCAACAATGCGGGGCAGGCGGATGTTCCAGATGACGATCTCAATGGCTTCCGGCAGTTCTGCATCTGCTCCCGTCAGGCGGGCGAAGATGGAGCGCAGTAAATCGACTATTGAGATCGGATATTTTCCAAAGGCAAAGGCGGCCATGAAGATTGCCACGATGCCCAGCAAGGCAAACAGATACGCGGGAACCGGCGGCAAGGCAGCATTTTTTGTGCTCATTGCGTTCGTCTTTGAGTCCCCCCGGTTTTCAGGCCGGGGATTGTGTTCGACGCGTGTTCAATGCCGTAGAACAGCCGGTTGAATTCGGCTGTCTTGCGTTCCAGATCATCTTTCCCAACGCTGTGCAAATGGGCGAGCAACCAGATCACACCGGCAAGGCGGTTGATGCTTGGGGGAACGTCCAGCCAACCGAACGGGATGGTCGGTGCACAGTAGACGCGCTTTGTCTGCACAGCGGGAATGGTGCGCCATAGCGGGTCTTCCAGTATGCGGGTGGCGAAGTTGCCGTCCTGGGTGAGGATGACCTCGGGCGCCCAGCCAATGATCTGTTCGAGCGAAACACGGGCGATCCCGATTTTTTCCCCGCCTTGCGCCGCCACGTTATAGCCGCCAGCGATGTCTATGGCTTCCATATGGAGCGATCCAACCATGCCGGTCTCCAGCCCTTCCTGACCTCGTCCGTAATAGACGCGTGGACGTTTTTCCAGGGGTATGGCTTTGCGGACGCGCGCGGCGCTTGACAGGATTTCTTCGGCGTAGTCGGCCAAAGCGTTGCCGCGCGCCTCGGCACCGAGCAGGCGTCCGGCCTCAAGCAACTGGCGCGCGCTGTCGGCCAGACGGCCTTCAATCACAACATATGGAATGCCCGTTTGCTCGGTGACACGTTGCGCGGTCGATAAATAGGTGTCATCGACGCTGCCTGCATCGAGAATCAGGTCGGGTTTGAGGGCAAGCAGGGTTTCAGTCGGTATCGTGCTGCCGCGCCCGGACAATCGCCCTAGCACGGGCAGGTCGCGTAGCGGGGAACCGAGCGCGTCGAGTACTTTGGAAGACATCTGTGACGGCCAGCCGAGCATCTTGTGCGGCGCAAGTACCGCAAGCAACACGCTGGCGGGGCCGCCTGCGGCAAATATGCGCTTGATGTCCGATGGCGGCGGTACGTGCCCGAATGCTGTGATGAGGCTCGGTTTCGTAGATTGCGCGATGGCTCTGATGCCGCCAAACGGAGCCAGCAAAGAGGCATAAGCCAGGGCGCGAAGCAGGGTGCGGCGCTTCACGGGGACGGCTTCCGAGGTTGAATGCTGGCAAACCAGTTTTGCAGCGCTTCCATTTCGGGCGGCAGTTCAACTCCGGCATAGCCGGTGAACAAGCGCCAATCCATCAGGTAATCGCTCGATACGACCGTAATCAGCGGAATACCGTTTGAGATGATGGCCAGTATTTCGGCCATCAGCCCTTTGCCATTGGCTTCGAGTGCGCCAAAACGGTTGGCAACGGCAAGGTCTGGCTGCTGAAGCAGCACTTCCCGTAAGGCGATGCTTGCGGCTGCTACGCTGGTATGGTCAAGACTGCATGAGTCCGAACCCGAACCGAGGTTCTGGAACAGCGGGTAGCACTTTTTGTTTTCGAGATCGACGAGCATGGTTGCCGCTTTGCCATGCCCGCCTCTCTCTTGTTGGACCAGACCTTGCACGCGCCAGCCGTCCCGGCGCAGGCCGAATGCAAACTCGGCCAGCAGGTTGTCGGTTACGCCATGTTCCGAATGGACGATGGCGGCAATGGGAAGCCTTGAGACTTCATGGGGTGTCTCGTTTACGCTCACGATATCCTCGGACGGGGCGGGTCAATCGGCTATTGTGCGAACCTCAATCGACTTGACCCATTTCATATAACGATAGTTGCCGTTGTCGCGAAGCGAGCCCAGTGCGATTCTTCCCTCGTCGTCAGCCAGCGGTTTTCCGTCTTTTTCAAAGAACAACATTACGCCTTCGCCAATGGGCGAATAAAACACTTCGGGCCATGAAAAGATGATCCGGTAGCCGTCGGAGGCAGTGATGAGGATGGCGCTCTTCTTGACATCGTAAGGGCTGTCAGTCTGGATCGTTGCTTTTTCCAGAATATCGCGGAGCAGTACCCCTTTGACGAGAATCGGAACCGGTTTTTCTTTGGAAAGGGAGCCGTGCGGCATCATTTTTACTTGCAGGGCTGGAAATTTCTGCAAGTCGTCGATACTCAGCTCAAGCGGCTGCTTGACCTGGCCGATGACAGAGACCTTGTTGGTGACGAATTTCGCCTTGTCGGTTGCTTTGCCCGCTTCATTCAGAACCCATTTGGCGAGTATCAGCCCATTTTGCGGCGTCACAGCAGTATTGGCTGGCATGTGGGGCAACGTTGCCTTGTCTTCAGCCTGCCAGCCTGATCCATTCGGCTCCGTCCCTTTAACGATATATGTAGAAAGCTGGGTGGCGGCGTTTTTATTTCCGGCATACTTTTTCGCTATGTCGCTAAAGGATGGCCCAATCCGCTTGGTCGTCGCCTGATGGCAGACGAAGCAGCCGTTCGTTTGTGCAAGTTCAAAACCATCGGCGGCAAGCACTTGGCCTGACCCGAGGATCATCGCCAGAACGGTTATCTTGAGCCGCCAGTTTTTCAATGTAGATTCATTCATAAAGGCCTCCGGAAAATCAGATGTTATGGTCAGATCACATGAGCCTCGAACCTGGGAAGCAATCAGCAAAAAAAGCCTACTCAGGATTTGAAAGAGCGACCAAACTCTAAAGCCTCAAATCCCAAGCAGGCATCGCTTCGAGGGCTAAAACTGAAAACGTGTGGATAACAGGAAGTTGCGGCCTTCTTCTGGATAACCGCTGGTCAATTCGTAGTTCTTGTCGAGCAGGTTACGTACCGCAAGCGAGACATCCCAATTGCGGTTGAGCTGATATTCGACTTTCAGATTGAATACCTTGAAGTTGCCCGTGCGCACATAGCCGCTGCCCGACGGAGGATCAGACCAGCGTGTGCCGCCATATTCAAAGCTCGGAATGACCTTCAAATCATTGAGCGGTTTCCATTTAGCGTACAGAAATACCTGGTGGCGCGGCGTCGAGGTCAATTTGTAGTCCGCATTGTTCGGATCATTGACCTTTGTATCGATGTAGGCGTAATTGCCGCCTAGTTCCAGATTCGGCATGACTTGAGCGTTTGAACCTAGCTCGAAGCCCTTGTAGGTCGCCTCGCCCAGATTGACCGCTTTTTGTTTGGTCAGGCCATCTTCCGGGTCGATGAAACCGCCCACCCAGTTGATGGCATCCTTGACCTTGTTATGAAAGAGCGCCGCCTCGACATACACGCCGGGACGAATCCGATCCGAAATGCCAAGCTCAATATTCAATCCGTGTTCCGGCTTGAGATACGGATTGGACATCGCACTGCCAAAACGAGAGCTGAAGCGGTCGAACATGGTCGGGAAACGATAGCGCTTCGAGACCGAGAAACTCAGCTTCCCACCTTCGCGGTACCGATAGATCGCAGCCCCCTGATAGTTTGTAGCAAACTGATCGGCGATTTCGTAATCAAACAATCCATTTGCCGTAGTGAAATCTTGGGATTTCTTGGTACGGCGAATATCGCGGCTCACGCCGGCGACGAGATCAAACTTCTGAGCAACGTGCACGGTATCTTCGAGCGCAAAGGAGTAGCTGTTTTCAACGGTCTCCTGTTTCGGTTCCGTGGACGGATTGGGTGAGGCAAGGCCAAGGTCCTGCCATTCCTTATGTTGGTCACGCCGGAAATGCAGCGCCGCTTTCAGGGTCTGTCGCGGTAACGCAGTCGTGCAGAATTCGACGCTCATCCCCTGGGCGTTGTCGTCATAATGGCTCACCCAGTTGCGGGTGCTCAAAGTCGTGTTCGTATAGGCGAGCAGATCATTGACGAAACTGTTGTAATAGACTTTTGTCTTGACGTAACTCTTCTCGCCGAGTTGCGTGTGCGAGAGCCAGTACAGGCTCCAAGTATTCCATTTCGGCCAGTCCCAGGTACTTATCGTCGATGTACCGGTCACATCGCCAATGCCGTGTTTTTCGCCTTCCTGCATGATGAAGTTCAATGAATATTCGTCCGTCGCATTGGGCGTAAAACCCGCTTTCAAATTGGCGCGCCAGTCTTTTTTGCCGGTGTTGAGGCGTTCTCCTTTGCCTTGTGCCGGAGTCGGTTCATAGTTCTGTGAAAGGCGCCAGTTGTCGAGATCGCGCTGTCCGACACTGACCTGCCAGTAATACTGGTTTTGTTTGCTGCCAATATTGGCAAAACCCGTGTAGCCGCCGTATTGCCCGCCTTCACCCAATTTCGCCGACATACTCAATTCCGCTTCGAGCGGTTTGACGGGTTTGCGCGTAGTCAGATTGATGGCGCCTCCCATCCCATCCGGGCCGTTTAGCACCGACACATAGCCTTTGGAAACCTGAATTTCAGCGAGGTCCATCGTCAGAAAGCGATCTACATCGATACGATTGTCTGCCGGCAGATACAGGCGGATTCCGTCCATATAAAGCGGTACCTGATAACGGTTGAATCCGCGAATGCTGATCCCGGTTTCGTTGCGGCTACCTGAGCCGGTTGTAACCGCTACGCCGGGAACAATATCCAGAGCTTCTTTCAGGCTTTCCTTGGAAAAGTCCCGAATATCCTCGCTGCTGAGCGTCGAGGTAGCGATGGCCGGTTCTTCCTCGCGCTGCCCCGTCACCGTGATTTGCCCCAGCCTGAATACGTTGCTCCCGGCAGATTCCTCAGTTTTCTGACTGCTCCCCTCCTCCGCCCGTTGCTCGTCCTCCATTCGTTCGTCGGCCTTTACGCCAACAGGGAACAGCAAAGCCAGTACGAGCGCACTCGCGATAGCGTCATTTTTCAAGGGCATAACCCACACCGATATATTATTAGAAATATATCGTGTTTTTATAGAAATCTCCCCTCTGTATCTTTGATATAGATCAAAATAATCATATTTCAGGAAATATTATATTTTTTTGAATATATCGTAACATAATGTTTTTCAATATAAAACAGGATCTGGAAATCAAGGTCAATCGGTGACAGCGACGATCACTTGGCGCGGGTCGATGATGGCAAACGCTTCAGCTTCAAGCGGTGGGCATTCGGTAGCATGGTCGAGCGCGATAACCAGATGGTGCTTGCTGGGCAATGCAAGGGTAATTTCAGCGTGGTCTTCATCATCGGTTTCGATGTGGCAGACAGTGCCACGCAGGGATTGCATATCGGCGACAGGGGAGGTGCTCAGGCTCATCATGGGAGCTTTGATCAGCGCGATGACCTGACGGCCGGGATACAGATCGAGTGTCTCGACGCTGGCGCGCGTCAGTTGTGCCTGTAGAAGCGTTTCATTGCCGAGATCGAGATTGGCGATGATGCGCTGGCCGTGAGAATGCAGTTCGTATATCGTCGCGGCAAGTTGATTGCGGGCGCTGGTATACAACTGCAAGCGGCGATCGAGTGCCTGCAACTGCCCGAAATGCGGATAGCGCCGTTCAAGCGCCGCCAGCATCGTTTCGTATTCCTGCTCCATCGCGCGGTAATTGGCGATAACCTGTTGCCCATAATCGGTCAGTACCGTGCCGCCCCCCTGGCGACCGCCTTTGACGCGCACCACCAGCGGCTGATCGGCGAGATTGTTCATGGCATTGATCATGTCCCAGGCGGTTTTATAGCTCATGCCGAGCTGCCGCGCAGCTTCGGCAATCGAGTTGCTGGCGTTGACCTTTTCGAGAAGATCGACACGGCCACGTCCAAGAAAGGCACGAGGGCCGCGCTCAATCCAGAAACGCCCATGTACTTCCATTTTGGGAAGTTTATCCATTTGCAATGTCTGGTTTCGGTTGAAGCAGGTTATCGGATGGGTTGCAGGAGCAGGTACTCGGCCACATTGTATTGAGGAAGCTGTTCATGTTTCTTCCGCCAAACCTTGCAAATTATCCCTGTGAAGCTTTCGGTTTTCCTGTTCGATCATCTTTGCTAGCTCTTCTTCCGTGGGCAGCACGGTTTGATACTTCGAGGCGAAAATCTGGCGACTTTCCCGGAGCACAGAATAATGAACAATGGTCTCGTCCTTGTCGGCGCATAGGATGATACCCAAGGAAGGGTTGTCATCCGTGCCACGCTTCAATTCATCAAACATACGCACATACATATCCATCTGTCCAATATCCTGATGGGTGAGTTTGGTGGTTTTCAGGTCAATGATGACAAAGCATTTCAGCAGATAGTTGTAGAAGACAAGGTCGACGTAGAAGTGCGAAGTCTCCGTGCTGATCCGCATCTGCCGTGCGACGAAAGAAAAGCCCTTGCCCATTTCCAGCAGGAATTTTTGCAGGTGAGTGATGATTGCGCCCTCCAGCACTCTTTCCTTGCCTCCTCCATCCTCCGGCACGTCCAGAAATTCGAGCACATACGGGTCTTTGATGAACTCCGCAGGGTTGGGAAGGGGATCAGTAGGTGCAGGCTGTGTCCGTTCTGTTTTGTCTTGCACGGACAACAGCCGATGGTAATAGCCACTCCTGATGTTCCTCTCCAGCATCCGGACACTCCAATTCTGCTGTGCCGTTTCTTTCAAGTACCAGTTGCGCTCGTCCTTGCTTTCCAGACGCATGATGAGGCGGATATGTGACCAGCCCAGATTCTCTACACGGTGTGTAGAGAATTCGTCGAAAGTGGAGAAGGTCAGGTAGAACAGGCGAAAGTTCCACAGATTAGCGACCGAAAACCCTTTGCCGAAGTTCTCGCCCAGATAACGTGAGAGCTTGACCATCAGCGCTTCGCCATACCCGGCACGCACCTTGCCCTGTTGCTCTTCCTCTACGATGCGCCGTCCCATGCGCCAATAGGTTTCTACCATCGTGGCATTGACTGCCCGGTAGGCCATGCCTCGACCAGACTTGAGAATGTCGGCAATGTCGGCAAAGAATAGCCGTTCGTTTTCTTCTGAAACCGCCACGGCGGGAGTGGTTTTCTTCATCAATCGCCCTTCCTGAATTTCCAGTTTATTGCTGCAATAGATGTGCATATCACAGTCCTGCTACAGTTTGGCAGGCCGCACCGCAATTTGGTAGTCCTACACCAATCAACACCAACCGGTTTCGTGTCCATCAAACGATCGTTTGACGGACAGGAAAGAAGTAGAACTCATTTCATAAATCGCATCAGTCTGCACATGATGATCATCGAGAAAGCGAGCTGAACAAAAGCGGTGAAGCGTTCATGGCAACGATCCCAGCGGATCAAGGTTCGTTTGTATTTGTTCATCCATGCGAGCGGTAAAAGGATGGCCCATTGCTCGTCTGTCAATCGTTCATATCTGCTCATGCAGTAGAGGTTAACATCCTTACGTCATTGTGAACAGGGGCCAGAGGGATTTATGAAATGAGTTCTAGACAAGTGTACACAAAATTCCCCTCTCCCCTCGCGGGAGAGGGGTTGGGGGAGAGGGGGCGCTTTTCGCTGCTTGCCGGCTGGTGCTGCTTCCCCTCCAAATTGGGGAGGATTGTGCAGGAGCAGGGCAGGGCGCAGCTTGGAAAATCCTGGGGCAGTGCCAAACACCCGGATTGCAGCGGGTTTACTATCGAAGAGCTGGGATTGCTGAAGTTCGACGAGATGGACCTATCCGAGTTTCTGAGCGACATCAACCCAACGGAAAAAATTGATTATTTTCTGGAAAATGCCATTGAGCGTGCAGGGGAAACGTCCAAGGGAAATAATCCAGACAAATAGAGGTGTTCATGAAATAATTCAGAAGTGGTTTCCCATCCGGTGACCGACGGAATGTAAAAGGAGGAAGTATGTTTAATAATTTTTTCTCAAAACCGATCCCTGTCGGGTTAGCTGTGCCACTGTTGTGTATTGCTTGCTCAAGTTCCCCGCCAGCCCGAGATTTTACGATTGAGAGAGATAATTCTGTTTGGCTGGACGATGACACCGCAAATGTAAATAAAAAAGTTGTTATCGACCGGGGCATGAAAAAAGAATTGATGCCCACATCTAAACTGGTTTCTCAGTCGATTTTTATCAAGTTAAAGAATAGTCCAAAGGTCACAAAAGTTCTTCAGGATAGTTTAAAGAACCGTGGATTCAAAGTATCAGATTCAGAAAAGGAGGCGGAAGCTGTATTCATTCTCACAGCGAATTATAAGTATACAATGGGGCTTGTTTTCAACTTAGAACTCTGTTCAACTGACTTGGGTAAAGTACTGGAGTCCTCGGGTGACATCACCAGCACTACCCAGGTCACAGTCCCCTCTCAAGCAGGTAATTTGGCGACAACCGGAATGACTTCTGCCGTGTATGGCGCAACCAGTGCCGTGGCGATTACAAGCGCCGCCAATCTGCTTGTATCGGCTTCCGGTTTCGGTGGCTTCATCGACAAGCTTATTTTTGGTGATGAGCGCGGCATCTGCCTGAATGAAAATTGCAGGAAACAGAGAGCAGCACAACCTAAAACCAGTGCAGTCAGTATTCAGATTCATAATGGACAAGGCCAACCTTTATGGACTGCATACGGAAGCACTTTTGGAATAAAACCGCTTTTTTCACATCTTGTCCCTATTATCCTCGACTATGCGGTTCAGCCCATTACGGACTTAATACCATTGCCTGAAGAGAATCCTGCGCCCGAAGGGGGCACACAATGAAAATGAAATTTGTTTTATTTCCCCTGCTGGTTTTTGGGGGTGTATCTACAATCCTTGCCGAGCAGCTACCACAGCTAGAAAAGGTTCCGCCTAGCAATATATTTTTTCAGCAATATCAGGGCTCTTTCCCTGGCATTCCCCTCTCTCGCCCCTTCGGGGCACCCTCTCCCACAAGGGGAGAGGGATAAGGGTGTGCCGCACTCACATGGGTCTGTATAGGACTGGACTAAACAAAAAAACGCTCTAAACCGTATTGAGGAGTCCCCGGCCTTCGGGCCGGGGTGACTCAAAGCGAAGCCTTACACCAGCGTCTTGACCAGCGTTTCCCGTTCGCCGGGCAGCATGTCCATTGGCGCGATTTCCGGCATCGTGTAGGCGCCGGGCTTCAGCCGCAGCGCTGCAGCGCGGGCGCAGGAAACCATGATCTGCGAAGTGAGCGCGGGGTTGTTGATGCTCATGCGGAACTCGAATGTCTGATTGTGCGTCGTGCCGCTCACGCCTTTGCGCTCCATCAAAACGCCGTGACCCACGTCCTTGAGTTCGTCGATGCTCGGCACGGCGAAGACGCGGGTGTCGTCATGGGCGAAATATTCGTCTTCCTTGATCGCCGCTGCGACCTGTGCCAGTTCCGCGCCGGGTTCGAGTTCGACGTAGACCATGCGCCGATGGACGCCGGTTCCGACCGGAATCGTCATCGAGAGCGCGTCCTTGACGCCCGGTTTCGATTTGGCGCAGACAGAATGCCCCATGCTCATGCCGGGGCCGAAGTTGGTATAGGTCAGACCTTTTGGTGCCATGGCCAACAGGAGCGCGCGTAACAGTGAATCGCTGCCGGGGTCCCATCCGGCGGAAACGACGGCGACGCTGTTGTG